>NZ_JBKGZG010000059.1:0-9260 GCF_046545655.1 Thiohalorhabdus sp.
TCCGTCCCGGATTGGTGCTCCCGGGCCTTCATACGGAGCCCCCCCACCAAACCCTCGGTCCGGCGTCGGAGGGCTTGGTGGCAGGCCCGGGGATCCGGCGGCTCGCCCGAAGATTTCCGCCCGCATTCGGCCGCCAAGTCCCAGCGCTTGTGGCGAAGACCGGACAGACACCCCTCCCAGTCCACCTCGCGGTCCATTACCAGGGGGACGATCAGGTCCCAATCCCGGGGGTCCACCCACGACCAGGGCACCACACCGGGGGCCGGTCCGGGGACCCCTTCCCCGTCGGCCATCACATCGGCCCGCTCCCCCAGGGCCCCGGCCCCCGCCTCAACCCATTGGGATCCGATATGGGCGGCCCATGCCGCAGCCGCCCGGGCCAGGGCTCCCTGTCCGGGGTCCAGAAACAGGATCCGCGCCTTGCGCTTGAACATGACAACAATCTCCGCAATCGAGAGAGGCAACGGTCGAATCCAGCCCCGGAGCCCGGTATCCTGTGGGCTCCGCTGACGGCACCCGATCCTACCGTCCAGGAGACGCCATGGGGGCTCCATTTCCCAAGCCCGTGCTGGGGTTCGTGGCCTATAGCGGGTCGGGCAAGACCACCCTGCTCACCCGCCTCCTCCCGCTCCTGCAGGACGAGGGGCTGCGGCCGGGGCTGATCAAGCACGCCCACCATGGCTTCGATCCCGACGTCCCCGGCAAGGACAGCTATCGCCTGCGCAAGGCCGGGGCGGCCCAGACCCTGGTCTCCTCGCCGTGGCGCTGGGCCCTGTTTACGGAGGAGCCGGAGGAACGGGAACCGGCCCTGCCGGAGCTGCTGACCCGGCTGGACCCGAACCGGTTGGACCTCGTACTGGTGGAGGGATACCGGGGGGAGCATATACCCAAGATCGAGGTCCATCGACCGGAGATGGAGCAACCGCTCCTGGCCCCCGATCTGGATGGGGTCATCGCCGTGGCAACCAACGCCCCGCCCCGTGTGGACACCGGGGGGGCCGCCCTCCTGGACCTTGATCGACCGGAATCGGTGGCGGGATTCATTCTGGACCGGCTCCGCGAGGGCGAACTTTAGAATGACGGCAGAGGGCACCCACGCCATGGTGGAGCAGGAATACAAGCTGCAAGTGACCCAGCCGGAGCAATTCGAGGCCGTGGTGGCCGCCCCCGAGATTCGAGAGGCGGCCACGGGCCCCGAGCGCACGGTTCGCATGGTAGCCGACTACATCGACACGCCCGACCTGCGCCTCCTCAAGGCCGGTTACGCCTACCGGATCCGCAAAGAAGGGGAGGAATGGGTGGCTACCGTGAAGGCCGACGTGGGGGAAGGCGCCGACGACGGGCTGCACCATCACCGGGAATGGGAGGCTAAGGTTCCAGCGCCCGAGCCCGATCTGGCGGTCTTCGAGGACCCTAAGCTGGTGGAGACCTTGCGATCCCTGCAGGACGGTCAGCCCCTCACCACCCTGTTCCGGGTGGAAATGGTCCGCCGGATTCGCGACCTGGACCTCGGGGACAAAACCCGAGTGGAATGGGCCGCCGATCGGGGCAAGATCCTTGCAGGAGAGCGGGAAGCCCCCATCTGCGAGGTGGAGCTGGAGCTCAAGGAAGGCCCCCTGGGGGCGATGGAGGATCTAGTTTCCACCTTGCGCTCCCGCTACCCCCTCCAGCCGGGGGCCGAAACCAAATTCGCCCGCGGGCTGGCCCTGGCGGAACTCCACCATGATGGGAACGCTTGAACCATCCCTCCAGTCATAGTCGCGAGGAACGGTTGGCCCGTACCTGGCTGCACACCCGCCTCCCCCTGGACCCGTCCCGGCTCCCCGACCCGACCCCGTCGGGACGCCCCCGCCTCGGCGTTTACCTGGACGCCATCAAGGCGGGCGCACCAGACGCCCCTCCGCGTAGCGAGGAGCCGGACCCTCTGGGCCTGGTGGCGCTCCACCATGTCCCCGCGGGCTTGCGACTGAAGTTGTTGGACCGGCTCTTTGCAACCTTCCAGCCCACCGACGCCGCACGGCTGGAGCGTTTCATCAACGCCTATGCCTTCCTGGCTCGGAGCGGCTTCTCCCCCTTCCCTACCCCATCCCGCGGCCGGCGCAGGCTGGCGCAATCTTGCGCCCACGCCCTCGAGCTCATGCAGGCCCAATTCCAGGGTTACTGGCGGAGGCACCTTATACCCCCCTCCCGATGGTGGGTCCGGTTTCTTTCCACCTTCCGCGCGGCTGCCACGGCACAGCTCTTTTCGGTGCGGTGTCCGGCGCTGGAGGAGCGGGGAAACATCACCCCCCTGCGGCCAGCAACCCGCACTCTCCTCCAGGCGACCGCCAATCCCTTCGCGTGGGAGCCGGAACTGCAGCCCTATCTAGAGACCTTGCTCGATCTGCTGTCCCGGGAGGTTCTGCTGTTCCCGGCCACCTCGCCTTCGGCCTATGTTGAGGGTGGACGCGGGCGATTCGTCTTCGACGCAGCGGGGGGTCACCCGCCCGCCCTGCCCGACGGTCAGGATCCCCAGTGGCTTTCCCCCGATGACCACACGCCCAAATGGTGGATTATCGATGCTAGCCGGGCTCTGGCCCATGTCTCGGAGATTCGCCGGGGGCTGGCCCTGGGAGCATCCCCGGAGCGTCTGCATCCGGGCCTTGCCGAAATACCCCGGTCCACCCGGCAAATCCTGCTGCAACGGCTGGAGCGCGTGCTGGGGCGCGACCCCCGACGGCGCAGAATCAACCTACCCAAGCCCCGGCGAGTCAGCCTTGCCTTCGGGCTGGAACAGGCCGTCCGCCACAGCTTCGCCGGACGCTGGACGCCCACCAGGGACCCAGCCTCCCTACGGGCCAATGTCCGCCTGCAGAGCGAACCGCGGACCCGTCCCCCCTATACCGGCGACGCGGACAGCTGGGAGGCCATCGAATGGGAGAAAACCGGGCTCCGTCTGCGGGGGACCCGGACGGGGAGCCCCCGGCTGGTTGGCCAGCCGGTGCTGATCATGGACTCCCAAGCGCCCCCCTCCGGGAGCTCCCCCGCCCCCATGCGGGGGGGAATCGTCCGCTGGCGGCAGGACTCCCCGAACGGGGAGCGAACCGAAGCAGGAGTGGAGCTCCTTCCCGGACGCCTCCATGACGGCTGGCTCCGGATCTCCTGGCGCATGGGGGCCTCCCTCCAGGAGCAGCCCGTTCTTTTGCTTACCGGACCACAGGCCCTGCCCACCCTGCTCATGCCATCGGGACTCTTCCGGGCCGGTACCGCCTTCACCCTCCGGATCGACGATCAAGATCGCCTCGGCGAGATGGTTCAATTGTTGGAAACGGGGGTCCATTTCGAGCATGTGCAGGTGCGCTTGGAAGCCCCCCCTTAGCCCGGAAGGGCCCTTACGAAGCGCGCAAAAAAGCGGCGGCCTCTGGCCGCCGCTTTTTTGCCTAGACAGGCGATGTACCCGGTTAGTTGCTCTCCAGGTACTCCAGATCGGAGGACTCCGGTTCACCGAGCCGCCAGGAGCCGCGGTTCTTGGCGTGCTCTATGGCCGCCTCGCGGCTGGCATCATCCACGCCCCACTCGATCTCAAGCTCCTGGTCGGGGAAGATCAGGTCGGGATCGTTGATCTCCCGGCTATTGGATTTGTAAATCAGAGGCCAGGCAAAGGGATCGCCATAGATGGCATCCGCGGCAGCGATGTCCCACAGGGTATCCCCACCGCCAACCTGATACCGGCCCTCGGTATCGGACTCGATCTCCAGGGTACCGTTAGCAACGGACTTGCGGTCACCGTCCGTCCGGTCGCCCCCGCTGCCGACCCACTCTCCCTCTGGGAAGTCGCCACTGTTTTCGGCCGACTTGAGGGCCTCCTTATGCTGCTCCTGCTCCTTGCGGTACTGCTCCAGACCCTGTTCGGCCTCGAAGCTGGCCTCCTCGGCCGCATCGATGGCCTCTTCGTACTCCCCGTCCTCCAGGCTGCTACGGGCATCGTCCAGGATGCCGAGCGTGCTCTTCCAGAGCCCCGTGTCATTGGTCTCCTGACGGGTGGTCTGGACAGCGTCCTCCGCCTGGGAAACCGCCTGGGCGGCCCGATCCTCAAGCTGGCCCCCCTCTTCCGTCGGCTGGCTGGCGCAGCCACCGAGGATCAGAGAAACCCCCAGGGCCAAGCCGCCAGTACAAAGACGTCGATTTGTTCGATTCATAAGCCCGCACACTCCTCGCTGAGTGGGTTCTTGGTAGCCAGGTCGCCGGAAACCCTACCAAAAAAGGAAAAGGGTGCCCAACTCCGGGCACCCATCTGTCCCCAACTACTCACCGGGAGCGTTGCCCGAGATCATGGCCTGCTCATCGAAGCCCTGGCTGCCCTCACCAGCCTTAACCGCCAACTGATACTGCTCCTGCTCCTCGCGGTACTGGGCGAGCCCCTTCTCGGCCTGGTAGCGAGCCTTCCCGGCCTTGTCGATAGCCGTCTCGTACTCGCCTTCCTCAAGGCTGGACCGTGCCTGGTCGAAAACCTTCATGGTGCTCTTCCAGAGGCCGGTGCCATCGGTGCTCTGCCGGGTTTCCTCCACCGCCTCCTCGGCCTTGGCAACTTCCTTCTTGGCCTTCTCCGCCATTCCCATCTTGGCGCCGTTCTGGCCCGCGCAGGCAGCCAGCACCACGGCACCAACGACAATGAGTCCAAGCAGTTTCGTGAAAGGCTTTTCCTTGATCAAGGCACCTACTCCTTCCCGGGTTTAGGATTAGTAAAGACAGCGTCCGCCTTCCGCTTTTCAGGCCTTGGAGGTTGCTCCTCCCCGCGGGCCTCGATCCGGCCCGGCCTTGGGCCCGGATTCCGGGCGGCCTCTCCCATGACTCTCCAGGAACCGTTTTTTGTTCAATTGGGTATAAATAGAAATCGGCATCTTCCGCTGCCGAGGTTGCCCCTGCCCTTCCAGGTCGTCAGAATAAGCCTCCGTTCCGTGACGGCAACCGTCCCACGAAGGGTGAGGGCTCCCGCGTCTCGCGCCTTTTCCCAAAGGGCCACGACCGGGCCTGCGCCGGGTATCCAACGCCGTTTTTCCGGAACCGAAAGTACGCCTCAGGGGGCAAA
Organism: Thiohalorhabdus sp.; assembly: GCF_046545655.1. Classification (NCBI taxonomy): domain Bacteria; kingdom Pseudomonadati; phylum Pseudomonadota; class Gammaproteobacteria; order Thiohalorhabdales; family Thiohalorhabdaceae; genus Thiohalorhabdus; species Thiohalorhabdus sp. The sequence goes on from NZ_JBKGZG010000059.1 coordinate 5,069, forward strand.
AGTGTCAACACTTCGTGGACAATTCAGGGACATGAAATATTATTGTTTTAATATTTTCTTATGAATAGATTCCCGGAGCGGCGCCCCCTACGGACCGGAAATCTGCCACTTTCCGGGACTATTTCTTCTTTTCTTCACCCCATGACGCAAAAATTGGGCTCCAAGCAACCCGCAAGGCCCCGCCCACGGACCCCTGGAGAGAAAACCAATGCGGAAGCTCCTGGCCAAGCCAGCCACTTGGCTTTCCCCTCCCCTATGGCAGGCCACGGCGGTCACCGGGCTTTTGGGCCTTCTGTTCACGTCCATGGCCTGGGCCCTGTGGTGGAGCCCCGGTAGCCCCTATCCAATCTGGATGACCATCAAGTCCGTCCCTCTCCTTCTTCCTCTGCGGGGCCTCCTGCATGGACGGCGACGCACGGCCCAGTGGGCGAGCTTCCTGCCCCTGCCGTACCTGCTGGGCAGCATCCTGGCGGTGTACGGTTTTCTGGTCCCTCCGCACTTCACCTCGGCCCCCGATTTTGTCGGGGCCGTCCTGCAGGGCGTTTTCGGCATTCTGCTGATGACGGGAAGCATGTACTACGCCTACACTACTGCCGGCGAGCGGTAGAACGCGCAGGGCCAAGTCTGAATTGGCGCGGGAGGGGAAGCTAGGCAAAGGGGGGTAGGCGAGAGCAGGAGATGTAGCCCCGGCCAAGGGAATCGGCCGGGGCATCGGTTACGGGGAGAGAGTGCTTCCCTCGACCTCCTCTGCAGTGTCGTCGAGGATCTGCCGCATCTGGCGCGACCAGTCCTGGAACTGCTCCTGGAGCCCGGGATTGAACATCCGCCCAACCACCGCCGGATCCACCACGGACAGGTGTACCCTTCCCTTGTCATCCTCAAATAGGGTGATCTTTAAAGGCAGATATGGGGTGACCCGGGGATCGATCTCCCGGGCCTTTTCGAAGGCCTCACGGTCACCGAAGAAGACGATCTTGTAGGGTGGGCGCTCGAACCCCTTGGCCTCCAGGCCCTTGTCTACGTTCTGCACCCGCATGAAGGTGAACCCGGCCTCGTCGATGGCGTTCTGCAGCTGGCTGAGCACCAGCTCCACGGAGGCGTCGGGGATCTCCCGCTCGAAGAAGTTCGGGTTGCCCTGGGCGGCCCCCGCCAGGGGGGCGGACACCAGCAGGGCCACGGCCACGATTATCCTTGCCACCATCAGAAGCTCGCCTCCTGCATGATCTGGAGGTACTTCTCGCTCACCAGCGAGCAGAACAGCTCCAGCTCCGGTTTGTGGAACAGCGGGGACAGCGCCTTGGGATTAATGGCGCTCATCACGGTCTGATTCCCCTCCCGGTACACGGTGATCTGGCAGGGCAGGAAGGTCCCCACCCGCTCGTCCACCTCCAGCGCCTTGTCGAGCAACCCGAAGCTGCAGAAATGCAGGATGTGGACCGGGCTCTCGGCCTCCTCCCCCTCCGGCGGCAGGTCTTCGTACAGGGTCTGCTGGCGGATAAAGACAAAGTTGTGGCTGTTGATGGACGTCTTGAGCAGGGGGAGGAGCTCGTCCATGGGCATATCCGAGCGCACCTCGATCACGGGCTCGGCCAGCGGATCGACGCCCTCCCCCCAGCCGCGGATAAAGGCCACCAGATCGTCCATCTGCTGGTCGGAGAGCTCCTCCGCCTCGCCGTAGGGAGTCATGGGGGTGCCTTCCCGGCCGCGCAGCATGGTGGCCTTGATGAAGCGGTCGCTGGCCGCCGCCAGGAAGCCGGAGTTGTTCAAGGCCGGGGGAACCACCCGCTCCTCGCCGGTGATGTGGCCGGGGGCCTCCCGGGGCTGAGTGCCCCCCCGACCCTGGGGACCGTGACAGTCGGCGCAGTGCTCGGCGAACAAATCCGCACCGCGCTCGGGATCTCCCTCGCCCACCTCGGGCAGATCGGCCCGCGGGCCCTCCCGCCACCCTTGGATATAGTCCGCGATTCGACCCCGCTCCTCCTTGCTCAGGAGGTGCTCGAAGCCGGGCATGACCCGGCCGGGCCGGCCGTGGCGCATGGTCTCCATGAGGTACTCCCGGTCGGCGATGCGCAGAAAGTCCTCCAGGTTCAAGGGGAGACCGAGGCCCCCCCCGCCGTCGGGGCCATGGCAGGTGGCGCAGTGCTCCTTGAACAGCTCCTCCCCCCCGGGCTCCTCCGCAGCCACCGGGGCCGTCCCCCACCCGGCCCAAGTGGCCAGCAGGGAGAGCGACAGGACCAAAATGGCTCTCCGTAAGTTCACGATCGCCCCCTCTGGTAGTGACCTGCCATCCAACAGTAATCCCTAATTTACTTATGGACAATACCCCATCCGACCATCCGACGCCATTGCAATAAAAACGGCCCCCGGTTAGGGGGCCGTCCAAGCCATCGGCATGGGCTACCGATCAGCGCAGGGGCGTACTATTGAACAGCAGGAAGTACTGCAGGCCGATCTCGTTGCCCATGGCCGCGCCCACCTTGTCCGCCGTCGGGTTGTGCGGGGCACTCAGGTCTCGGATGCGGTAGTTGAGCTGCCACTGGCTCTTCACCGGATGGTTCCAGTACTGCAGGCCCAGGGTGATGGTCTCGAACTCGCGCTCGTCGGCCGAGGTGTATCCCCCACCCGTGCTGCTCAGCCGGTCCAGGTAGTCGTAGCGGGCCTGCACCGCCAGCTTGTTGGGGATGGGGAAGTAGGCCCCCTCTACATAACCGCCGTGGAACGCGTTGCCGCTTTCGGGGGCGATCTCCGGCGCCACGTCGCCGATGTCCTGGTATTCGGTGCCGGAATCGCTCACCGGCGGGGTGGTGCCGTTGTAGACCATGCCATTGCCCCAAATGTACTCGCCGCTCAGGCGGTAGGGCTGGCGGTAGAAGTGGAAGCCGGCGCCGTAGCGGTTGCGGTCGTAGGTCTCGTCCGCATCGAAGGCATCATTGCCGTCGGCGTCGAACTGCCGCTCGCCCATCTGCGCCCAGGCGAACAGCTTGAGGTCCTCGCGCCGGGGACCGCCGCGCTTCACGCCGTCGAACACGTAGGCGGTCTGCGCCCGCAGGTAGACATCCACGTTGTCGTCGTAGTCGGAGCGGTTGATGCCGTTGCCGTTGCCCACGCCTGCGGCCCAGGTGGCCTCCCACTTGTCGGTGAGCTTCATCTCGTCGAAGGCCATGGCGCCGATGTCGCGGTAGGAGCTGATGGCGCCGTCGAAGCCGCTGAGCTTGTTCGGTTCGCCCGGATCCCCCACATTGGCCCGCACGAACCGCTCGTTGACCTGCTGGCGGGTCACCTCGGAGAAGTTGATGTAGTCGTAGGTCATGATGCCGCGCAGGCCCTCGTCGGCCACCGGCCACTGGAACTGGCCCAGGCGCAGGCTGACGCCGGGCTCCCAGATGTCGTCGCTGCCGCCGCCCGCGAAATGGCGCAGGGTGATGGAGGCGTCGGTAAGCTGCGGGCCGGCGCTGCCGCTACCGGGATCCGCCAGCCGGGTGATGCCGTTGTCCCCCCACTCGGTCAGGAAGAAGTAGTGGATGTCGTCATCCACAGCCTTCAGGGCGCCCCGGGCGCCGAGCCGGGCGCGGAAGAGATTGAAGCCCTGGTTGCTGGAGCGGTCGGGGGACAGGGTGTTGAAGATGGGGCGGTTGCCATCAGGAGCCGATCCATCCAGGGGAGTGCCGGCCAGATCGGGCTTGTCCCCGTCGTCGATGTATCGATAGGTCGGCTGCATGAAGCCGAACAGTCGCAGGCCGGCGGCGTCCTCCGCCGGCTCGGAGCTGGAAAGCACCAGCCAGTTGGCCGCCCCGGCGGGAGCGGAAAGGCCCAGCGCCCCGGCCCCGAGGACGGAGGCCGCGAGCGCGCGGGAGATGGGCTTGCGCATGCGACAGGTTCTCCTCTTGGTGCAGACGAAACGGATTGTACGAGTCGGCCGCGCCCCGGGCCACACAAGGCCGCGGCCCCTGCCGGGCAAGGACGACCGGGAACGGAATTGGGGCGAAGGGCCATCGGGGGGATGCCCTATCCGGGGGGACAGTCCCTGGGACAGGCTGATAGAGCTCGGCGGACCTGTCGAGACCGTCCGCTCACCAAAGCCGGGAGCAGAGGCCGGTCATCCGGGGATTCCTTCCGGGCCGGCAGCGCCGAAAGGGCGCGAAGGATAGGGGGAGCAAAGCGGGATTGCAACCGACGTTGCCTGTCCGTGGCG
>NZ_JBKGZG010000060.1:0-9139 GCF_046545655.1 Thiohalorhabdus sp.
GGCGGTGGACCGGCTGGTGGTCAGCCACGGCGACGACGACCACCACGGCGGCTGCGCCGGTCTTCGGGACCGGGTTCCCGTGGGGGAGGTGGCGGGGGCGCCGGCCGCAGAAGGGCGCGCTCTCCACGCCGGGGACGGCTGGTCCTGGGACGGGGTGCGTTTCCGGATCCTCCATCCTCCGGAAGGTGGTTCGGGGACGGGGAATTCCTCCTCGCGGGTGGTGGAGGTGGCCGCCGCGGAGCAAAGGGTGCTGCTTCCCGGCGACCTGGAGACCGCCGGGGAGCGACGTATCCTCTCTTCGGGGGAATTGCCGGAGCAGACCGTGGTGGTGGCGCCCCACCACGGTAGCACCACCTCCTCGTCGCCCCCATTCGTGCGCGCAACCCGTCCGGACTGGGTGGTGTATTCCACGGGGTACGGCAACCGCTGGGATCTACCCAGTCCGGAAGTGGAGGGCCGGTACGACCGGGTGGGCGCACGCGCCCTGAACACCGCCACCGACGGGGCGGTGGAGATCCGGCTCGCCCCCGAGCCGCGGGTGCGGGGGTATCGCCAGCGCGCCGATCGCTACTGGCACTCCGGGGCCCTTCCTCCGCCCCTGCCTTCCCTGGCGGCCCTTTTCTAGGAGACGGCGGGGCCGGGTTTGGGCATGGTTGCCTGCCTTGTATACTGTGAGCCTTTGCATTCCGGGGCACCCAGGCGGAGGAAGCTACCCTTGCTCGATCTCTTGATCCGCGGCGGATGGATCATGCTGCCGCTTCTCATCCTGTCGCTGCTGGCCGTGGCCATTATCGCCGAGCGCCTGTACAGCCTGCGCACCGCCCGTATCCTGCCTCCGAATCTGGTCGCGGCGTTGGAGGCAGACCTTGAGCGGGGCGACCTGGGCCAGGCCCGGGAGCGGGCGGAAAGCGATCCCAGCCCGCTCGCCGCGGTCCTTGCCAGCGGCCTGCGCAATTCCGGACTTCGGCGGGAGGTCATCAAGGAGTCCATCGAGGAGACCGGCCGCCACGTGGTGGCGGATCTGTCGCGCTATCTGACCCTGCTCGGCACCATCGCCGCCATCTCCCCCTTGCTGGGGCTGCTGGGCACGGTGATCGGCATGATCAACGTGTTCTCGGTGATCACCAGCCAGGGGGTGGGGGATCCCAGCGTACTGGCCGGGGGCATCTCCCAGGCCCTCCTGACCACCGCCTTCGGCATGACCATTGCCATCCCGGCCCTGGCCATGCACCGCTACTTCAACGCCAAGCTGGACCGCCTGGTGGTGGACATGGAGCAGCACGCCCTGCGCATGGCGGAGATCCTCCAGGGGGATCGCCCGTGAGGTTCCGTCCCCGCAGCGCCGGCACCCCCACCATCGAGCTGACCCCCCTGATCGACGTGGTGTTCCTGCTGCTGATCTTCCTCATGATCTCCACCACCTTCGTGTCCCGCACCGGCCTGCAGGTGCAGGTCCCCGAGGCGGACAGCGCCCGGGCCAACCCCGACGACGAACGGGTAGAGGTCATGGTTACCGAGGAGGGGGACTTCCTGGTGGACGGCGACGAGCTGGAGGAGGACACCGACCTGGCCACCGCCCTGGGCCGGCATGCGGAGGACGCGAAGGGCGAGGAGGCCCCCCTGCTGGTGATCCGCGCCGACCGCAACGCCCGCCACGGGGCGGTGGTGGAGGCCATGGACGCCGGCGCCGAGGCTGGGCTTGGCCGGGTGGCCGTTTCCGCCCTGTCTCCGGGGGAGACGGACCCCGCGGAGGCGCCATGACCCCTGCCAGCGAGAATCCCATCCAGACCAGCGTGAGCCTCTACGGCCGGCTGCTTGCCTACGTCTGGCCCCACTGGCCGCGGCTCGCGGTCTCCCTGGTGGCCATGATCGTGGTGGCGGGGGCCACTACCGGCGTGGCCTACCTGCTCAAGCCGGTGATCGACCAGATCTTCATCGAGGAGAATGAGACCCTCCTCCTGCTCCTGCCTCTGGGGATCATCGGTCTGTACCTGGTGAAGGGGGTGGCCAACTACCTGGAGACCTATCTGCTGAGCTGGATCGGGCAGCGGGCCATGCGTCAGCTGCGCGATGACCTGTTCGCCCGCCTGCTGCACATGCCCCTCGGCTTCTTCAGCGAGCACGCCGCCGGTACCCTGATCTCCCGGCTCACCTACGACGTGGACCAGGTGGAGCGCTCCATTACCCGGGGCCTTAGCACTCTCATCAAGGACAGCCTCACCGCCGTGTTCCTCCTGGGGCTGGTCTTCTACCACGACTGGCAGCTGGCCCTGGTCTCCCTCATCGGCCTGCCCCTGGTCATCGGCCCCCTGGCCAAGTTGACCCGCAAGCTGCGCAAGAGCAGCCGCTCCTCCCAGCTGGCCCGGGCCTCCATGACCCGGGTGATCGAGGAGGGGGTGGTGGGCAACCGGGTGATCAAGGCCTTCAACGGTGAGGACTACGAGCACGCTCGGTTCCACAAGGAATCCGAGACCCACCGCAAGCAGAACATGCGCAAAGCCCAGGCCACCGCCCTCTCCGTGCCGGTTATGGAGATCGCCGCGGCCATCTGCATCGCGCTGGTCATCTACTACGGCGGCTACCGGGTGATGTTCGGCGGGGACGGGACCACGCCGGGCACCTTCTTCTCGTTTCTGGCGGCCCTGCTGATGATGTACGACCCCCTGAAGCGGCTGACCCAGATCAACCCCGTCATCCAGCAGGGGCTGGCCGCCGGGGAGCGCATCTTCCAGATGCTGGATTTCCACCCGGAGAAGAACGAGGGGTCCCGGACCCTGGACCGGGTTCGGGGGGAGCTGGCCTTCGAGGATGTCTGGTTCGGGTACGAGCCGGGCGCGCCGGTGCTCCAGGGGATCGATCTGGAGGTGCCGGCCGGCCACGTGGTGGCCCTGGTGGGGCTGTCCGGGGCGGGGAAGTCGACCCTGGTGAACCTGGTGCCGCGGTTCTACCGGCCGGACCGGGGGCATATCTCCCTGGACGGGGTGGACCTGGGGGATCTGGACCTGCACTTCCTGCGGGATCAGGTGGCCATCGTCAGCCAGGAGGTGGTCCTGTTCAACGATACCCTGGCCGCCAACATCGCCTACGGCCGGCCCGACGCCACCCGCGAGGAAGTGGAGGAGGCGGCCCGCGCCGCCGGTGTCATGGAGTATGTGGACCGGCTCGAGGACGGTCTCGACCACGTGGTGGGCGAGGGCGGGGCGCGGCTGTCCGGTGGGCAGCGCCAGCGCCTGGCCATTGCCCGGGCCCTGCTCGGCGACGCCCCCATCCTGATCCTGGACGAGGCCACCTCCAGCCTGGACCCCCAGTCGGAGAAGCTGGTGCAGCGGGGCCTCGAGCGGCTCATGCAGGATCGTACCACCCTGGTGATCGCCCATCGCCTGGCCACCATCCAGCGCGCCGACTCCATCGCCGTGCTGGAGTCGGGGCGCGTGGTGGAGCAGGGCAGCCACGCCGACCTGCTGGCCAGGGGGGGGATCTACGCCTACCTCTGGGAGACCCAGTTCGCCGCCTCCTCCGAGCCGTCCGCGGAGACCGGCTGAGGGGCCGCCATTCCAGGCACGGGGCGGTCTGGCCAATGGGGGGCCCCGTGTTTACAATCGCTGCCCCGCCGAAGGCCAAGGCGGCTCCGTACCCAATGGACTGGATCGCAGATGCGCTGGACGCAGCCCCCGGCGGGGTCCAACCCCGCTTTCCTTCGCCCGTGCCTGCCCGGGCACCGCAGGTGCCCGGGGGGGGTCCGTACATGAGCAGGGGCTGGATCCTCCGGCTGGCCCACGCGGGGGGTGGGGCGCCACGCCCCGCCGGCACCCCGTGAAGCTCGGCCCCCGGCAACAGCGGTGGGCCGCCCGGCTGGCCTCCTGGCTGGTGCGCTTCCTGGGCCGGTCGGTGCGCTGGCGCACCGAGGTTCCCGAGGCCACGGAGCGCGTCCTGCGCTCCGACCAGCCGGTGATCCTGGCCTTCTGGCACGGCCGCCTGCTGATGATCCCCATTGCTTATCTGCGCGCCGGGCGGCGCCATGTGCACGTGCTGATCAGCGAGCACGGCGACGGCGAGCTCATCAGCCGCACCATCGCCCACTTTGGCTTCGGCTCCGTGCGCGGCTCCAGCCGGCGGGGGGCCCTCAAGGCCATGCGCGACTTGCTTCGCAAGGTCCGCGAGGGAACGGACTTTGCTTTTACCCCCGACGGTCCCCGGGGGCCCGCCTGGGAGGTCCAGTCGGGGGTGATCGATCTGGCCCGTCGGACCGGCTATCCCATCCTGCCGGTGAGCTTCAGTGCCCGCCACGGCAAGGAGTTTTCCAGCTGGGACCGGTTTCTGCTGCCCCGGCCCTTTACCAGAGGGGTGTTCTGCTGGGGCGAGCCGCATTGGGTGGCAGAGGAGGCGGATCTGGAAGCGGCCCGCGCCGGCCTCGAGCGGTCCATGCAGGAGCTGACCCGCCACGCGGACCGGCTGGTGGGGCGGCGGGCATGAGGATCCATGCACCCAACCCCCGCACACCGCTGTACTGGGCCCGGGACCTCCGCGATCGCATCCGCCGCCGCCCCGAGGGTCCCCTGGGGCGCTGGGGCTGGTTCCGGGCCCCGGGCGGCCCGGGACCGCTCCTTTGGGTCTACGCCCCGGATTGCGACGGGGCCCGGGTGGGGGCGGAGATGGTGCGGGGGATCCGCTCGGTACGGGTGGACGTGCGGGCCGTGGTGATGGCCGCCGACGGCTGCGCGGAGACCCTGCGGCCCCTGTTCCGCGAGTACCCCGGGACGGCCGCGGCGCCGATGGTGGCCGACCACCAGCGTGCGGCGCGGCGGGCAGCCTCCCGGCTCCGGCCCAACGGCCTTCTGGTCGTGCGCCAGCTGCCCCCGCACCACGTCCTGAAGGGTGTGGCCTCCGCCGGGGTACCGGTGACAGCGGTGGGCTGCGAGCCGCCCCGGCGGCTACCGCGGGGCCTTGTGCTCGAGCATGTCCTGCCGGTGGGCCGGGTCCAGGCGGAGCGCTGGCGGGGGATGGGGGTCGAGCCCGAGGCGCCGGTGGACCTGGAGGTACTGCTGGCGCGCACGGATGTGGAGCCCACCTTCCGCTCCCTGCTGATCCCCGGGGAAGGGCGGTCCCTGCTGTGGACGGACGCCCTTCCCGCGGAAGCGGGGCAGCGGGAGGCGTTTCTGGATGCGTGGGGATCGGGCGACCGAACCCTGGTGGTTACCGGATCCGGTGGGGAAGGAGTCCCCGGAAGGGCGGCGGTCCGCCTCTCCGACTGGGACCGGGCGCGCGATCCGGTGGAGCCGGGCACCGTGGTGTGGATGGACGAGGATCGCTGGCTCCCCGCGGTGAGCGCCTCGGCCTTCGCGGGCTGCCTGTGGAAGGGGCGGCGCACGGCCCTGTGGCAGGCCCTGGCCAGCGGGCTGCCCCTGGTGGTGGGGCCGGAGGCCGCCGCGACCCTGCGGGACCTGGGGGTGGACCCGGAGGCGGGCGCGGTGGTCGCCACGGACTGGGGGGAGGCGGAGCGCCAGTGGGGGCACTGGGCGGGCGAGGCCTTCGCCTGGCGGGACCAGCAGGCGCGCACGCGGCGCACCTTCTGGGAGGCTCGGCGACGCGCGGAGCAGGCCATGGCGATCCTCGACCGCTGGGTGGACCGCTGGTGAGGGCCCTGACCCGGCAGTGGTACCAGGGAGGTCTCCTCAGCGACCTGCTGCGCCCCCTGGGTGGCCTGTATGGGGCCGCCATGCGGATCCGCCGGGGCCTGTACCGTCGCGGCTGGCGCCGGCCGGACCCCGTGCCGGTGCCGGTGGTGGTGGTCGGCAACCTCACCGTGGGCGGCACGGGAAAGACGCCCCTGGTGATTGCCCTGGTGGAGCATCTGCTGGCCCGAGGCCGCCGCCCGGCGGTGGTAAGCCGGGGTTACGGACGCCGGGATGGCGCGGTCCGTGTCGTGTCCGACGGGCAGGGGCGCACCCTTCCCGTGGGCCTCTGCGGGGACGAGCCGGCCTTGATGGCCGACCGCCTTCCGGTGCCGGTGGTGGTGGGGGCGGACCGTTCCGAGGCGGTGCGCGCCGCCGCCCGCCTGGGGGCCGACTGCGTGGTGGCCGATGACGGCTTCCAGCGGCTGTCTCTGCCCCGCCATCGATCCTTTGTGGTGGTGGACGCCCACCGGGGGCTGGGTAATGGGCGGTGTCTCCCCGCCGGTCCGCTGCGGGAGCCGGCCTCCGCCCTCGCCGACGCCGACGCCGTGGTCCTGCACGGCGAAGGAGAGGGGGCGGGTCCGCGGGAGGACCTGCGCATGACCCTGTCCCCCCAGGGCCTGCGCGGCGTGCGGGAGCCCGGCGCCCGGGAGTCCCTGGATTGGCTGCGGGGGCGACGCGTACACGCCCTGGCCGGCATCGGGGATCCGATGCGCTTCTTCGCCACCCTGCGCACGCTGGGCGCCGAAGTGGTCCCATACCCCTTTCCGGATCACCATAGCTACCAACCCGGGGAGGTGGGGCTGGAGGGGGGGGAAGCCCTGGTCACCACCGAGAAGGACGCCGTGAAGCTCGCCGAGCTGGGGATCGGCGGCTGGGCGCTCCGGGTGGATGCGCGCCTGGAGCCGGACCCTGGGCCCTGGCTGGCGGATTTGCCGTGGGGGGGAGCGCCCGGTGTATCCTGAACCACGCCCGTAACCCACCGCCAACCCCCGGAGGAGGATCCCATGCTGGACCGCAAGCTGCTGGACATCCTGGTCTGCCCCGTCTGCAAGGCCGAGGTGGAGCTGAACCGGGAAAAGAACGGACTGGTCTGTCACAAGTGCAAGCTCGAATACCCCATCCAGGACGACATCCCCGTCATGCTGCCCGATGAGGCCCGCTCCCTGGAGGCCGGCGCCGAGGAGAAGGATTGACCGACTTCACGGTCCTGATCCCGGCCCGCTACCACGCCAGCCGCCTTCCCGGGAAGCCGCTCCGGGAGCTTGGCGGGGCGCCCCTGGTGTGCCGGGTTCTGGAGCGGGCTTGGGAGAGCGGGGCCCGCCGCGTGGCGGTGGCCACCGACGACGAGCGTGTGGCGGAAACCGTGCGGAAGTGGGGCGGGGAGGCCGTGCTGACCTCGCCGCAGTGCGCCAGCGGAACCGATCGGCTGGCGGATGCGGCCCGTGCTCTGGGGCTGGCGGACGGGGAGTCGGTGGTGAACGTGCAGGGGGACGAGCCGTTCATGCCGCCGGACCTGATCCGGGAAACGGCGGCTGCCCTGGAGGCCGAGCCCGTGCGGGACATGGCTACCGCCGCGCATCCCCTGCGGGACTGGCGGCGGGTGCTGGATCCCAATTGCGTCAAGGTGGTTACCGACGCCCGGGGCGATGCCCTGTATTTCTCCCGGGCGCCGGTGCCCTGGCCCCGGGATGTGCTGGGCGGGGAATGGCCGGGGAGCGAGGGGCCGGACGGGACGGCTCCGCCCGAGGGCTTCCGGCTGCACATCGGCGTCTACGCCTACCGCGCCGGGTTCCTTCGCACGTTTGCGGGCTGGCCCCCCACCGCCCTGGAGCAGCACGAGGCCCTCGAACAACTGCGCGCCCTGGAGAACGGTGTGCGCCTGCGGGTGATCGAGTGCGCTCATCCCCCCGGCCTGGGAGTGGACACCCCCGAGGACCTGGCCGAGGCGGAACGCCGTCTGGTCCGAACCGAATCCGGCTCGCATCAATAAACGAACGTCAACGAGGAGAAAGCTCGATGGACCTGAGCAAGGTGAAGGCGGGCAAGGAGCCGCCGGCGGACATCAACGTGGTGATCGAGATCCCGCAGGGGTCCGCGGTCAAGTACGAGATCGACAAGGATTCCGGCATGGTGGAGGTGGACCGGTTCCTGTTCACCCCCATGTACTACCCGCTGAACTACGGTTTTGTCCCCAATACCCTCTCCGAGGACGACGATCCCACTGACGTTCTGGTGGTCTCCCGGGAAGCCGTGTACCCCGGCTCCATCCTGCGCGCCCGGCCCGTGGGCATCCTGGAGATGGAGGACGAGTCGGGGGTGGACGCCAAGATCCTGGCGGTCCCGCACGAGAAGGTGGACAACGGCTACGTGGATATTCAGGACGTGAACGATATCCCGGAGTCCCTGCGCAACTCCATCAAGCACTTCTTCGAGCATTACAAGGACCTCGAGCCCGGCAAGTGGGTCAAGGTTAAGGACTGGAAGGGGGCCTCCGAGGCGCGGAGCATTATCGAGGCGGACATCAACCGCGCCTCCTGAGCCCGCCATGCTTCGGGAAGCGAAGCCCTCCCCCCCGGGGAGGGCTCTTTTATCGGGAGGGCTCCTCGAGGTAGAGGAGATCGAGCAGGTCGCTCGGGCTGCCGTCGATATCCCGGGTCTGGATGCACACTGTCCGGGGCACACGGCGATAGGGTCGCCCCTGCAAGTCCGACTGGATGCTCTGCTCCCGCGCGTGCTGCAGGACGAGCTGGGGGCCCTCCGGCAGCACATCGAGGACGGTGTAGGGCTCACCGCCGTATTTGGCGTGGCGCCCCACCAGGTTCAGGAGGTAGCCCCAATCCTGGGCATGGGCTTTGTCAAAAGGCTCCATTCGGCGGTGCTCCTGGGTCGAATCCATGGATAAAGGATAACCTGACCGGGATACTGGGAAAAGGCGGCTGCCCCCGGAGAGGCAAACGGGCTCCGGAGTGGAACCAAGCCCGAAAGGGATGGTCTCAGGGTTCCCGCGCCCCGGTTCTACGGCGGGGTTGAAAAGCCTCTCCGTCCAAGGCAGCATAACTCCTTTGCAGTGCCAACGGTGTGGAGCCTTGGCGGCATCCAAAATGGGGGCAGAAGTAAGGGAAAACAAGCCCCTCGAAAAGGTGTTGACGGTCCCCGCCGAGATCGTTAGATTACGTCACCCTTTCGGTGACAGCCCAGATGATCGGGGTGGCCCCGAAAAAGAAGTTCCAAAAGATGGTTGACGGGGCTTTTCGGGTTGTCTAAAGTTATTCTTCTCACAGCGCGGAACGCCGCACGGTGAGGCCGAAAACCGAATTCGATTGCGGGGTGGAGCAGTCTGGTAGCTCGTCGGGCTCATAACCCGAAGGTCACAGGTTCAAATCCTGTCCCCGCTACCAATTTCGCTTTATCGCTCTTTAACAATCTGGGATGAGGAAGCGTTGTAGGCTCTGTGGTTTGTGGGG
>NZ_JBKGZG010000061.1:0-8319 GCF_046545655.1 Thiohalorhabdus sp.
TGGCAAGGAAATGGAGTCCGCCCGCATCGCCGGGTACAAGGACGCCGAGGAGTTCGAGCAGCATGTGCGCCAGACCTATGGCGGCTAGCGGCGGCCGGCTCTTGGCATCCCTGGCCCTGGGCCTTGCCCTGGTAGTGGGCGGGTGCGGGGGCGGGGAGGAGGTGGTGGTGCCGGCGGAGGAGGCCGAGCCCGTCCCCGCCCTGGAGCGGCCCGGGCTGCAGGGAGAGTCGGTGGCCCTTGAGGACTACCGGGGCCGGGTGGTCCTGCTCAACTTCTGGGCCACCTGGTGCCCCTTCTGCAAGAAGGAGATCCCCAACCTCATCGAGCTCCAGGAGCGCTACGGGGAGGAGGGCCTGCAGGTGATCGGGGCCGCCCTCAACTGGAAGCTGGACAGCCGCGAGCCCAACGATCCCGAGGTCTTCCATCAGAACGTGGAGCGCTTCCACCTGGAGCAAGGCCTCAACTATCCCGTCCCCCTGATCAAGGAGGGCATGGATGAGGTGATGGCCCGCTTCGGCGACCCGCCGGGCATTCCCTACACCCTGCTCATCGACCGGGAAGGGCGGATCCGCCAGGTGTTCCAGGGCAATCCCGGAAAGGAGACCTTGGAGAAAGCCGTCAGAACCCTCCTGTAGCCCTCCCGATCCCGACCGGTTGTTGGACTTTACCGGACGATGCCTATAGGATGGCCGGTGCTTCGCGGGGTCCGGTCCCGGACCGGAACTGGGGGAAGGGTCCGGGCGTTCCCAGCCCGGGTTTGAACGGAAACCGGCATGATCCATGTGGAGCAGGCCATCCAGGAGGCCAACGGGGCCTATTCCGACGGGCGCCTGGAAGAGGCGGAACGGCACCTGCTGGCGGTCCTGGAGTTCGACGACTACGAGCCGCGGGCCTTGCGTCTGCTCGGCCGGATCGCCATGCGCCAGGGCCAGCCGGAGCGCGCGGCGGAGCTCTTCCAGCGCGCCTTGAAGGCCCGCGATCCCGAGGCCGAGCGCGCTCCCTCCGGGCCCAGGCCCACCCCAACCCTCGCCGAGCTGTATTTCCAACAGGGCTACCACGAGGCCGCCGCCGGGGTGTACCGCGAGCTCCTGAAAGGGGCCGCGGAGGATCCGCGGGCCGACGAGTGGCGTCGCCGGCTCCACGAGCTGGAGCAGGGCACCGCCGAGGAGCCGGCCGCTCCGGAGGTGGAAGAGGACGCGGCCGAGCGCCTGGAAGGCTTCGTGGAGCAGGTGGAGCGGAGCGGGGAGGTGCGTCGCCTGCAGGCCTTCCTCGACCGGCTGCAGGCACGCACCACCCGCTGAGCCGAGCAAACGCCAACGGGACCGGGCCCGGGGCCGCCAGTCGCGGGGCGGCCGCTCGCTGCGGTTTGAGTCAGGGGGATTGTATGGACATTCGCAAGATCCGGCGATTGATCGAGCTTCTCGAGGATTCGGACGTCACCGAGATCGAGATCGCCGAGGGGGAGGAAAGTGTGCGCATCAGCCGGGGCGTCTCCGCGGCCCCGCCGCCGGCGGCCCCGTCCCAGCCGGCCCCGCCCCAGCAGCCCGCCGCCGCGCCAGCCGCGGCCCCGGAGCCGGCCGCCGAGGAGGAGTCGGGCATCAAGGTGGAGGCGCCCATGGTAGGCACCTTCTACCGCGCCTCCTCGCCCGAGGCCGAGCCCTTCGTGCGGGAGGGCGACCGCGTCAACGTTGGCGACACGCTCTGCATTATCGAGGCGATGAAGCTGTTCAACGAGATCGAATCGGAGTATTCCGGGCGGGTGAAGAAGATCCTGGTGGAGAACGCCCAGCCCGTGGAATACGGCGAACCCCTTCTCATCATCGAACCCGACGCGTAGGGGGCCCGATGTTCGACAAGGTCCTGATCGCCAACCGGGGCGAGGTCGCCCTGCGCATCCTGCGGGCCTGCCGGGAGCTCGGCATCAAGACGGTGGCCGTGCACTCCCAGGCCGACCGCGACGCCAAGTACGTCAAGCTCGCCGACGAGTCCGTGTGCATCGGCCCCAGCCAGTCCGCGGACAGCTACCTGCACGTGCCCGCCATCATGAGCGCGGCGGAGGTTACCGACGCCGAGGCCATCCACCCCGGCTACGGCTTCCTGTCGGAGAACGCCGACTTCGCCGAGATCGTGCAGTCCTCCGGCCTTTCCTTCATCGGCCCCACCGCCGACCTGATCCGCACCATGGGCGACAAGGTGGCCGCCAAGCGGGCCATGAAGGAGGCGGGGGTGCCCTGCGTGCCCGGCTCCGACGGCCCCGTGCCCGAGGACGACGGGGAGCTCCGGGCCCTGGCGCGTGAGGTGGGCTATCCGGTCATGATCAAGGCGGCCGGCGGCGGGGGCGGCAAGGGCATGCGGGTGGTCCACACCGAGGCCAGCCTGTCCAACGCCGTTTCCATGACCAAGGCGGAGGCCGAGAAGGCCTTCGGCAACGGCATGGTCTACATGGAGAAGTTCCTCGGCCAGCCCCGCCACATCGAGTTCCAGGTGCTCGCCGATCAGCACGGCAACGCCATCCACCTGGGGGAGCGCGACTGCTCCGTGCAGCGCCGCCACCAGAAGCTGGTGGAGGAGGCCCCGGCCCCGGGCATCGACGAGGAAACCCGCCGCCGGATGGGCGAGCGCTGCGCCGAAGCCGCCCGCAAGCTGGGCTACACGGGCCTGGGCACCTACGAGTTCCTCTACGAGGACGGCGAGTTCTTCTTCATCGAAATGAACACCCGTCTGCAGGTGGAGCACCCCGTCACCGAGCAGATCACCGGGGTGGACCTGGTCAAGGAGCAGATCCGGGTGGCCGCCGGACAGCCCCTGCGCTTCCGGCAGGAGGACATCGAGATCGAGGGGCACGCGGTGGAGTGCCGGATCAACGCCGAGAGCCCGGAGAAGTTCACCCCTTCGCCGGGGACCATCTCCCACTTGCACCTGCCCGGCGGCCCCGGTGTGCGCATCGACTCCCACGCCTACACGGGCTACGTGATCCCACCCTTCTACGACTCCCTGATGGGCAAGCTGATCGTCGAGGGCGAGGACCGGGAGGAAGCCATGGCCCGCATGGGGCGCGCCCTGGAGGAGTTCATCGTCGGCGGCATCGAGACCACCATCCCCCTGCACCAGCGCCTCCTCCGGGACGGCCGCTTCCAGGCGGGCGGCGTGGACATCCACTTTCTCGAACGCTTCCTGGGGGAGGAGTGATTCCGCTCAGCGGGGTCCGCGGTCCCGCGGGCCCGTGCTGAAGAGGGCTGGCCGTGGAATGGATTGAGGTTCGAATCACCGTCCCGCTGCCGAAGCTGGACGCCGTGGAGGAAGCCCTGGCCGCCGCCGGCGCCGCCTCGGTTGCGGTCGCGGGGGCGGACGACCAGCCCAACTTCGAACCCGGGGCCGCCTGGGGAACCAACCTGGTCACGGCCCTGTTTTCCGCCGCCGGTATCCCCGCGGACCTGGAGGATCGTCTGGCCGCCGCCACGGGCGAGGTCCTGGCCCTGGAGCGGGTGCCGGTGGAGGGGCAGGACTGGGCCCACGCCTGGAAGGCGCGGTTCGGCGCGTTCCCCGTGGGGGAGCGGCTTTGGGTCCGCCCTAGCTGGGTCAAGGACCCCGCTCCCCCGGGGCGTGTGGAGCTGATCCTGGATCCGGGCATGGCCTTCGGCACCGGGCAGCACGAGACCACCCGGCTGTGCCTGGAATGGCTGGACGCCCGCGTCCACATGGACGAGGCCCCCGCCGTCCTCGACTACGGCTGCGGCAGCGGCATCCTGGCCATTGCCGCCGCCAAGCTGGGCGCCTCCCGGGTGCTCGGCGTGGACAACGACCCGCTCGCCCTGGAGGCCACCCGGAACAACGCCGCCATGAACGGCGTGCCGGACCGCGTAGCGGTGGGGGCGGTGGAGGAGGGTCTCGAAGGCGAGGGGCCCTTCCCCCGGGTGGTGGCCAATATCCTCTCCGAGACGCTGGTGGAGCTGGCCGATGCGCTGACCGCAGTCACGGCCCCGGGCGGAGAGATCAGCCTGTCGGGGATCCTGGCGCCCCAGGCGGAGAGGGTGCGCGCCGCCTATTCTGGCATCCGCTGGACCCGCGAGGCCCGGGAGGGGGAGTGGGTCCGGCTGGACGGCGTCCGGGAGTCCTGAGGGATGGAGATCCGCTGCCCCAACTGCGATACCCGCTTCCGGGTCCGCTCGGGCCAGATCCGGGAGGAGGGCACCAAGGTGCGCTGCTCCGTGTGCACCTTCCGGTTCTGGGCCTTCCCCGACGGCGGTGTCCGCAGCGCCATGGAGGAAGGCGGCCTGCCGGGGGGAGTGGACGAAGGGGGGGAGGGTGCCTCCACTCCCGACCCGGAGCCGACCGAGAAGGACGGCCGGGGCCGAAAGGGGCGGCGGGCCAAGACCCTGCGGCCACCGGCCCCGGCCGGCGCCGTGGGGCGGGGAGCGAGTCTGTTGCTCAAGCTCCTGGTCTTCCTCCTGGTGCTTGGCCTCCTGGTAGAGCTCGGTTACGCTTTCCGGAACCATTGGCTGGCGTGGCCGTGGGCCCGGACCGCAGCGCAGACGGCCCTGGAATGGTCGGGCCTCCAGGTGGAGCTGCCGGTGTCCCTGCGCCATTACCGCGCCGAGCGGGTGGAGGCTCGGATCGAGCCGCTGCGGTCGGGGCGCAACGTAACCCTTCTCCGGGGGGTGCTGACCAACGAAGCATCCTTCGCCCAGCGCCCTCCCCGGATGGAAATCCGGGCGCTGGGGTCCGACGGGGAGGTACGGTACCGCCGCACGAAGCGGCCTGGCACCCGCCTGGACCTGGAGGAGCCGCCGGACATACGGGAGCTGGGCCGGCGGTGGGAGCAGGCCCGGAACGATTTTCCGGAGCGCCTGCGCCCCGGCCAGGAGGTGCCGTTCGCCGTGGTCCTGGAGGACGTGCCTCCAGGGATGCAGCGCTACCGGATCGAGATGGTCCCCTGATCGTGGCCGCCGGCCCGTAACCCGTTGATCCCCCATATTGTCCCGGAATACAATAGCCGGTTTCCCGAACACCGGCTCGCGGTAAGGAGGGCCCACCCGTGGCGCTGCAACCGCTGGCCATCGGCCCGCATGTACTGGCCAATAATCTTGCCCTGGCCCCCATGGCCGGGATCACCGAGCGGCCCTTCCGCCGGCTGTGCCGGGAATGGGGGGCGGGGCTGACGGTGTCGGAGATGATCCCCAGCCGGTCCATGCTGGCCGGCGACCGGCTGGCCCTGTCCAAGGCCGATCATACCGGCGAGGAAGGGCCCGTGGCCGTCCAGATCGCTGGCGGGGATCCGGAACTGCTGGCCGAGGCGGCGCGCTGGAACGAGGCGCGCGGCGCGGACATCATCGACATCAACATGGGCTGCCCGGCCAAGACCATTTGCAAGCAGGTGGCGGGCTCCGCCCTCATGCGGGACGAGGCCCTGGTGGGGCGCATCCTGGAGGCCGTGGTCGGTGCCGTTTCCGTGCCGGTGACCCTGAAGATGCGCACCGGCTGGGACCGCCAGCACAAGAACGCCCCCCGCCTCGCCCGGATGGCGGAGGAGGCCGGGATCCAGGCCCTGGCGGTCCATGGCCGGACCCGCGCCGACCGCTACCGGGGAGAGGCGGAGTACGAGACCATAGCCGCCGTGAAGGAGGCCGTTTCCCTTCCGGTCTGGGCCAATGGCGACATTCGCACCCCTGAGGACGCGGCTTGGGTCCTGGAGCGGACGGGGGTCGACGGGGTCATGATCGGGCGGGGAGCGCAGGGGCGGCCCTGGCTGTTCCGTTCCGTGGCCCACTATCTGGCTACGGGCGAGGTGCCGCCGGAACCGGGGATTTCCGAGCGCGGGCGGGCGATCCTCACGCACTTGGAGGGGCTGAAGGAATTGTACGGTTCGCTACGGGGGGCCCGCGTGGCCCGCAAGCATCTCGGATGGTACGCCGATGGCCTGCCCCGTGAGGCCGGCCGGGCCTTCCGCGCGCGGGCCAACGAGGCCGAGGCGGTGGAGCGGCAGGAAGCACTGGTCCGCGCGGTCTTCCTGAACGACGATCAAGAGGCCGCCTAGGGTGGCGGGTCCCCGGTCGAAACCGGATCCGGAGTATCCGGGCCTCAAGGCGTGCATCGAGGAGGCCCTCGACCAGTACTTCGTCAACCTCGACGGGGAACAGCCCTGCGGTCGGCTGTTCTATCTGGTCCAGGGCGAGGTGGAGCAGGCCCTGCTGGAACGCATCCTGCGCGAGACGGCGGGAAACCAGCGGCGGGCCGCGGAGCTTTTGGGCTTGAACCGCAACACGCTGCGGAAGAAGATCCAGGAATACGGCATTCGCCCCAAATAGTCCGCAGGGCCGTGCGGCGGCCCAGGGGGTCGAGCATGGACGGCGTGCGGCTTACGGTGGAGCCGGAAGGCGCCGAGGTGGAAGTGCCCCGCGGTACCACCCTGTTCGAGGCGGCGCGCCGGCTCGGCATTTCCATTACCAGCGACTGCGGCGGCCACGGGGAATGCGGCAAATGCTTCGTGCGGCTCCGCGGCACCCCCCGGCCGCCTACGGAGATTGACCGGCGGATGCTGGCCGAGGACCGCCTGGAGATGGGGACCCGGCTGTCCTGCCGGTACATCCTGGAGGAAGACACGAAGGTCTACATCCCCCCGGGGAAGCGGCGGCAGAACCGCTTCGCCTGAGGGGCCCGGACCACGACCCTGTGGGGCTGGATGGCACCATCCAGCCCCTTTCGCTTTTCGCTCGCAGCCCGTGGAAGGTTGGGAACCAGCAAACCGGTCGGAACCGGTGAGGTGAGGAAAGAGGACATGGGAGAGATCAAGCGGGCGCTGATCAGCGTCTCGGACAAAAGCGGCCTGGAGGAGCTCGCCCGCAGTCTCCACGAGGAGTTCGGGGTGGAGATCCTGTCCACCGGCGGCACGGCCCGCCTGTTGCGCGACGAGGGCATCCCCGTCACCGAGATCTCCGATTACACGGGCTTCCCGGAGCTGTTCGAGGGGCGGGTCAAGACCCTGCACCCGCGGGTGCACGGCGGGCTTCTGGCCCACCGCGGCAAGCCGGAGCACCGGGAGCAAATGGAGGCCAACGACATCCCCGGCATCGACCTGGTGGTGGTGAACCTCTACCCCTTCGAGGACGTGGTAGCCAGCCCCGAGGCCAGCTTGGAGGAGGCCATCGAGAACATCGACATCGGCGGCCCCGCCATGCTGCGCGCGGCGGCCAAGAACCACGCCAGCGTGACCGTGGTGGTGGACAGCGACGACTACGCCCGGGTCCTCAAGGAGATGCGCTCCAGCGGCGGGGCCGTGGGAGAGAACACCCGCTTCGGCCTGGCCCGCAAGGCCTTCGCCCATACCGCCCGCTACGACGGGGCCATCGCCGATTTCCTCGGCGCCATCCGCGAGGACGGCAGCCGGGAGCACTTCCCGGAGACACTGAACCTCTCTCTGCAGAAGGCGGCCACCATGCGCTACGGGGAGAACCCCCACCAGCACGGGGCCTTCTACGTGGAGCCCAAGGTGGGCGGGGCCAACGTGGCCACCGCCACCCAGCTGCAGGGCAAGGAGCTCTCCTACAACAACGTGGCCGACCTGGACGCGGCCTTCGAGGCGGTCAAGGAGTTCGTCGAGCCGGCCTGCGTCATCGTCAAGCACGCCAATCCCTGCGGCGTGGCCGAGGCCACCGACGTGCTGAGCGCCTACCGGCGGGCCTTCGAATGCGATCCCACCTCCGCCTTTGGCGGCCTGATCGCCTTCAACCGGCGGGTGGACCAGGCCACCGCCCGCGCCATCCTGGACCAGCAGTTCGTGGAGGCGGTGATCGCCCCGGCCTACGAGGACGGCGCCCTGGAGGCCTTCGCCGCCAAGGCCAACGTGCGGGTCATGCAGACCCCCGCCCTCACCCTGGCCGACACCAGCCCCTGGGACTACAAGCGGGTCAACGGCGGGCTGCTGGTCCAGGACCGGGACACGGTGCTCTACGAGGCGGACCAGCTGGAGGCCGTCACCAAGCGGGCGCCCACCGAGCAGGAGTGGCGGGAGCTGCTGTTCGCCTGGCGGGTGGCCAAGCACGTCAAGTCCAACGCCATCGTCTACGCCAAGGACTTGGCCACGGTGGGCATCGGCGCGGGCCAGATGAGCCGGGTGGACTCCGCCCGCATCGCCGCCCAGAAGGCGCAATCTCCGCTCGCCGGGTCGGTGATGGCCTCCGACGCCTTCTTCCCCTTTCGCGACGGCCTGGACGCCGCCGTGGAGGTGGGCTGCACGGCGGTGATCCAGCCGGGCGGCTCCATCCGCGACAACGAGGTGATCGAGGCGGCCGACGAGCACGGCCTGGCCATGGTCCTGACCGG
>NZ_JBKGZG010000062.1:0-7566 GCF_046545655.1 Thiohalorhabdus sp.
GTAGGCGCCCATGTTGTAGGCGTTGTCCCGGGGCTCGGTGGCCAGGGGATGCTTGTACTGCTCCGAAGGCTCGTGCTCCGAGTCCACGGCGGAGGGGGCTGATTCCACCCGGAGGAGGTCATCCAGGTACTGGTCTTCCGGAAGGCTCTGGTTCTTGCCGTTCCAATCGCCGGGATTCCAGTATTCCCCCTCGGTGGTGCCGTCCTTCACCAGCCGGGCGTTGGTTACCAGGTTGTTCTCGATGGTCATGTCGTCCATGTCGTACACATCGAGCAGCAGCGAGGAGTACAGGGTTTCGCCCTTCTTCAGGAAGCTGTTGTAGGCGATGGTGATGTCGGCGTTGTCCACCGGGCAGGGCTTCACCTCGCCGTAGCGCTTGCGCACGGTCACGTCCATGGCCTGCACCGCCTCGCTCTTGTTCTCCGAGACGATGGCGTTGCCGACCACCCGGTTGGTACCGCAGCCCCAGATGTTGATGAGGTTGGCGGTGGTGCCGAGGTCGTCGTGGAGGTAGTTGTTCTCGATGTCCACGTTGACCGATTTGGCCTTGATCAGGTGGCCGTTGCGGGCGCCGTGGAAGTAGGAGCCCTTGATCACCAGATCCTCCACCTGCCCGGCGTAGACCAGGTGGCCGTTCTGGGTGGGCTCGTCCATGTCGTAGAACTCCGAGTCGTGGATCTCGAGGCGCTCGGAGTTGGTGGAGGCGAGGATGCCCATGCCGGCGTTGTGGACCTCCACGTTGCGGAGGATGAGGGAGCCGGTGTTGTCGTGGTGCCAGATGACCTTGTCGGTGCCGGCGTCGGAGAGCTCGAGGCCGTCGACCACCACCTCGCCCTTGGAGTAGTTCACCAGCACGCCCTTGCCCTCACACAGCTGGGATTTGAGGTGGGGCCGGCCGTCAAAGCCCTGGATGGTCAGGCTCTTGTCCTCGGGGATGACGGCGCACTGCTCGTAGGTGCCCCCCTCGATGCCCACGGTGCCGCCGTCGGGCGCCGCGTCCACCGCATCCTGGACGCTGCTGTATTCCTCATCTTCGCCGACGCAGGCATCGGCGCTGCATTCGGTCCGCTCCTCCAGGCCCGAATCGGACCCGTTCCCGGACTGGAGCTCCTCGGCAACGGCGTCCGACTGGGAGCCGTCGCCGCAAGCGGTTACGAACAGGGCGGCCAGGGTGAGTCCGGCCAGTCCGTAAAGGTTTCCCCCGCCTTTTCTGAACATGGACTGCGCTTCTCCTGTGTGCTTGTTTCGCCCGGACCGGTGGGGCCGGGCCGGTGGTGCTCTATGCTTCCCGGGCGCTTCCCGGGGTTCTTGTTCCGCCGTGGCTCGGTGGAATACGGATCGGTGCTGGAGGCCTTCGGCCCCCGCCTTCCGCGTCAAGGCGCGGCAGTGAAAGGGGTGTGATCCGGGGAGTCGGGAAGCCGCCCGGGCCGGCGGCCGTGATGGGCTCCGGATTTCGGAAACCGCGGGAAAACAGGCGCTCGACTCGGGCATCGGGACCAGGGGGTTGGGTGTTTCCCTGAAAGTGAGCGCATACTCTCATAGGGATCCCCTACCGTCTAGGGGTTTTCCCGAAAAAGATGGGGAATCCTATAGGGGACTTCGCCTACTTCCTGCGGGGAAGCCCCATCGGGGGGTAAGGAAGGGAAAGGCGCACGGGGGGAAGGACGGTGGGAGGAAGCGGGTAGGCCCTTTGGGGCCAGGGGCGTGGATCGGATCGGGGCGGGCGGCTAGAATGCCCGCGGGCCAGGGGGCCGGCGCAGGTAGGCCTCGGCGGCGGCGCGCTCGTCGGGGGTGTTGATGTTGAGGAAGGCCTCCGTCTGCCCGGAGAAGTCGGCCAGGGCCGTGAGGTGGCGAGTGAACCAGCGCCCCACGCCGCGGCCCCCTCCGTGCAGGTATTCCAGCAGGCTGTCCAGCAGGGCGCGGTGAAGGAGGGCGAACACCGGCTGCAGGCCCTCTTTGGTCTCCACCGTGGCCAGCTCGCCGTGCAGGGCACGGCGGGCGGCCAGAAGCCGGGCGGCCAGGTCCAGGGGGAAGCGGGGGCAGTCGCAGGGCACCGTGAGCACCAGGTCCGTCTCCGCTGCGCGCAGGGCGGCGGCCATTCCCGCCAGCGGGCCCAGGTAGCCCGCCATATCGTCGGCGACCACCGGGAAGCCGTAGGCGGCGTAGACCTCCCGGTTGCGGTTGGCGTTGATGATCAGGCGGTCCACCTGGGGTCGGAGCCGCTCGATGGCGTGCTCCACGATGGGCCGGCCCGCCAGGGGCTCGAGGCCCTTGTCCCGGGCGCCCATGCGCCGGCCGCCGCCACCGGCCAGGATGACCCCGGTCACGGCCGGGCCGTGAACGGGTGGGCCGTTCCCCGCGTCGATAAGGTCCACCGCGGTCCTCCTACTTGCTGCCGGGCGGTCACAGGCCCGCCGGTCTCGCTGGGCGCTCGGGTCGGCACTATACCGCACGGCCCCGGCCCCTGGGGCATCCCGGCGGCATCCGCCCCTCCACTCGGAGTGCCCGGACCGGGGCTCCGGAAAGCGCATTACCGCAAGGAGCCTCTGTGTGAAGGGCTGGCCCCGCATCCAGGAGATCCCCTACCACCCGGACAGCGCCGACCGCTTTGCGGCGATCGCCGAGCGTCCCTGGGCCGTGTTCCTGGACAGCGGTCGCCCCTTCGGCGCGGCGGCCCCGCACAGCCGGTACGACATCCTCGCCGCCGATCCCTGGGCCACCCTGACGGAGGCGGAGGGCACCGTGACCGTGCGAACGCGGGAGGGAAGCCACTACGATCGGGCGGATCCCTTCGCCGTTCTGCGTGCCCACCTGCGACCCGGGGAGCCCCGGCCCTTCGATCTGCCCTTCACCGGCGGGGCCCTGGGCTATTTCGCCTACGATCTGGCCCGCTCCCTGGAGGCGCTGCCCAGCCGGGCGGCGGATCCGGACCGCCTGCCCGGCATGGCGGTGGGCCTCTACGACTGGGCGGTGGTGGTGGACCACGCCAGCCGCCGCGCCTGGCTGGTGGGCCACGGCCGGGACCCGGAGACCGCCCGCCAATGGCCGGAGCTGGAGCGGCGCTTCCGGGAGCCGGCCCCCCGCGCCGCGGGCGCCGGGCTGCGGCTGCGCTCGAGAATCGACTCCAATCTGGACGCCCGCGCCTACGGGGAGGCCTTCCGGCGGGTTCAGGAGTACATCCGGTCCGGGGACTGCTACCAGGTCAACCTGGCCCAGCGCTTCACCGCCGCCACCGAGGGCGATCCCTGGGAGGGCTACCGGGCCTTGCGCGCCGCCCATCCGGCTCCCTTCGGCGCCTATCTGAACGTTCCCGGAGCGCAAATCCTGAGCAACTCCCCCGAACGCTTCCTCCAGGCGGCGAAGGGACGGGTGGAGACCCGGCCCATCAAGGGCACCCGTCCCCGGGCGAAGGATCCCGAGCGGGACCGCGCCCTGGCCCGGGAGCTGCTGGAGAGCCCCAAGGACCGGGCGGAGAACGTGATGATCGTGGACCTGCTGCGCAATGACCTCGGCCGGGTGTGCGCGCCGGGCACGGTGCGGGTGCCGGAGCTGTTCGCCCTGGAGAGCTACCCCACCGTCCACCACCTGGTGAGCACCGTCACCGGGTCTCTGCCCACGGGGCGGGACGTCCTAGACCTCCTCCGCGCCTGCTTCCCGGGAGGCTCCATCACCGGGGCGCCCAAGATCCGGGCCATGGAGATCATCGAGGAGCTGGAGCCCCACCGCCGGGGGGTGTACTGCGGCAGCATCGGCTACGTGGGCTACGACGGCGCCCTGGATGCCAGCATCGCCATCCGCACCCTGGTGCACCTGGAGGGGTGGGTGCGCTTCTGGGCCGGGGGCGGGCTCGTGGTGGACTCCCGGGAGGAGGCGGAGTACGCGGAGACCTTCGATAAGGCCGCTGCCATGCTGGCGCTGTTGGATCCGGGCCGGGAAGGCCACAGGTAAAGGGGGCCGCGGTGGGGTTCGGCGCACCCCGGATGATCCGGTATCCTGTGCCGCCCACCCGGGATCGGGACGGCCCTTCCCACAGGTCCCGAGCCATCGAAAGGAGCATCCGTGCCTTCCACCTCCTTTCCCCATGCCTGGATCCATGCGCTGGCGCTCGCCGTGGCGACCGGTCTGGTCATCCTCTGTGCCGAGCTTTCCGGTCTGCGGGAGGGCGGCGTGGCGGAGCCGGAGGGGAAGCCGGAGGGGGAGCCGGTGCTCCGGGAGTCGGAGGGGGGGGATCTCCCCGACTTCCGGCGCTACGAGGACGTGGGCGAGCGAAAGGCGGCCTTCTTCGCCTTCCTGCGCCCCATCGCCGAGGCCGTCAACGAGCAGGAGGCCGCGCGGCGGGAGCGCCTGCGACGCCTGGGGGAGCGCCTGGAAACGGGGTCGGAGCTTTCCGCCAAGGAGAGGGAATGGGTGCGGTCCATGGCTGACCGCTACCGGGTGCCGGCCGATGGGCGTCCTCCGCGCGAAGTGGTGGCGCACCTGCTGCGCCGGGTGGACGCCATCCCCGTCTCCCTGATCCTCGCCCAGGCGGCCAAGGAGTCGGCCTGGGGGACCTCCCGCTTCGCCCGGGAGGGCAACAACCTCTTCGGTCAGTGGTGCTTCGAGCCCGGCTGCGGCATCGTGCCTGCCCGGCGGGGGGAGGGACGGAGCCACGAGGTGCGACGGTTCGCCACGGTGCGCGATTCCGTGGCGTCCTACGTCCGCAACCTGAACAGCCATCCCCGCTATGCGGAGCTGCGTGAGCTCCGGGCCCGGCTGCGGGAGGAGGGAGGGCCGGTGACCGGCCACGCCCTGGCCGCCGGGCTCGACGGCTATTCCGAACAGGGACAGGCCTACGTGGAATCGGTCCGCGACCTGATCCGGCACAACGACCTGGGAGCCGTCGCCGATGTCGAGTAACCCCCGAAGGGCGTCCCTGCTCCTCCTGTTCGCCGGTCTCCTGGCCGGGGCGCTGGCGGGCGGGGCACGGGCCGCCGACCACGCAGTGGTCCTGATGTACCACCACGTGGACCGCGACACCCCGTCGAGCACCAGCGTCACCCCGGAGACCTTCGAGCGCCACCTGGACTACCTGGAGGAGCAGGATTTCACCGTCTGGCCGCTGGTCCGTGTGCTTCGCCACCTGGACCGGGGGGAGAGCCTGCCGGAGAAGACCGTGGCCCTGACCTTCGACGACGCCTACGAATCCGTGTACACCGAGGCCTTCCCACGGCTCCGGCGCCGGGGCTGGCCCTTCACCGTCTTCGTCAGCACCGACTACATCGACAAGGGCCACGGCGGCTACCTGGGCTGGGACCAGCTGCGGGAGCTGGCGGCGGAGGAGGGGGTGGACCTGGGCAACCACACCCGCAGTCACCCCCATCTGGTGCGCCGCCGGGACGGCGAGGACGAATCGGCGTGGCGGGAGCGGGTCCGCGGCGAGATCCGCGGGGCCCGGGAGCGGCTGGCGGCGGAGGCGGGCGAACCGGTGCCGGTCTTCGCCTACCCCTATGGGGAGTACGACCGGGAGGTGCGCGCCATCGTGGAGGGTCTGGACCTCTATGGCGTGGGCCAGCAGTCGGGCCCGGTAGGCGCCGGCAGCGACCTGCGCGCGGCGCCGCGCTTCCCCGTGGCCACCCCGTACGCGGACCTGGACGACCTCGGTCCCAAGCTGCGCAGCCGCCCCCTGCCCGTGACCGTCCTGGCCCCCGAGGACCGGGTGCTGGCGCCGGAGGCCCAACGCCCGGAGCTGCGCCTGCGCCTGGAGGAGGGTCCCTACCGGGCCGGTGCGCTGGCCTGCTACGCCTCCGGCCAGGGCCGCATGGAGCGCACCTGGGTGGACGAGGCGGAGGGGGAGGTGGCCGTGCGGCCCCGGGAGTCCCTCCGGCCCGGACGCACCAAGTACAACTGCACGGCGCCCTCCGCCGAGGAGTCCGGAATCTTCTACTGGTTCAGCTACCTGTGGATCAAGCCCCGCCCCGACGGGAGCTGGTACCAAGAGTAGCCCGCCTGCCCAATCTTCAAGAATCTCCCGGCTCCGGGATGGTCCCGCGCCCCTCCGTGGTCTAACGCTGAAAGGCAGTCGGCCAAGGCACGGAGGGAGCCGTGAGCGGACGCATCGTTACCCTGACCCCCAACCCCGTAATGGACCTGCGCACCAGCGTGGACCAGGTCCGCAGCGACCGGAAGCTCCGCTGCACCGACCCCGTGCGCCAGCCGGGCGGCGGAGGGCTCAACGTGGCCCGGACCATCCGCTGGCTCGGCGGCAACGCGTGCGCGCTGTTCCCCGCCGGGGGCGGCACGGGCGAGGACCTCAAGCATTGCCTGGAAGGCGAGGCGCTGGATTATGAGGCCATCCCGGTGGCGGGGGAGAGCCGGGAGAATCTGATCGTTCTTGAGGAGGAGAGCGGCCACGAATACCGCTTTGCCATGCCGGGCCCCGTCCTTGCTCAGGGGGAATGGGAGGCCCTCCTGGAGCGGCTGGAGCGCACCGAGCCCGCCCCCGAGTACCTGGTGGCCAGCGGGAGTCTGCCGCCGGGCGTGCCGGAGGACTTCTTCGCCCGGGTGGCGGGGGTGGCCAGCCGCCGGGGGGCGCGGGTGATCGTGGATACCCACGGCCGGCCCCTGGAGCGGGTGATGGTGCCCGACAGCGGGGTGTTCCTGCTCAAGCCCAACCACAATGAGCTGGAGATGCTCACCGGGCGGAAGCTGGCCGGCGAGGAGGACGAGGAGGCCGCGGCCCGGGAGCTGACCGCCGACCAGCAGGCCCGGGCCGTGGTCCTGTCGCGGGGGGCCCGGGGGGCCATGCTCGTGACCCGGGAGCGGACGGTACGCTACCGCAACCCCCCGGTGGGGGTGATCACCCGCGTCGGTGCCGGGGACTCCCTGATCGCCGGCCTGGTGTACCGGCTGGGGGAGGGGGCTTCCCTGGAGGAGGCGGTGCGCTTCGGGGTGGCCGTGGGGGCCGCGGCGGTGGCCAGCGCCGGCACGGGAATCGGGGAATGGGTGGACCTCGAGGAGCTGCTCGAGCAGACCGAGGTGGCCTGACCGGATCCGGACCTATGCCGGTCAGGCCTTGCGGCCCACCACCGCCTCGTTGCCCTCTCCGTACAGGTGGACCGCCGGGGCCATGTCCCTTCCCCGCCCCTTCTCTTACTCCGCGGATAGGGGGGGCAGGGTGACCCGGACGGCCAGCCCGCCCAGGTCGGCGGAGCGGTCGAAGGCGAGCTCGCCCCCGTAGGCGTCGACGATGTCGCTGGCGATGGCGAGTCCCAGGCCGTGGCCGTTGACGGACTCGTCCAGGCGCGTCCCGCGCTCGGTGAGCCGGGGCCGCTCCGCCTCCGGGATTCCCGGGCCGTCGTCCTCCACCACGAAGCGCAGGCCCGGGCCTTGGTGGTGCCGTCGGGGGTCCGGACCGTCTGCGCAGCCTCGTCCAGGGCCAGCCCCGCGACCTCCAGAGGGCCGCCGGGGCGGCCGTGGCCGCGGCGGAGGAGGGCCCCGAGGCGGGCCAAAAGCTCCTCCATGTGGAAGGGCTTGCCCAGGTAGTCGGCCTCCTCGCCGTCGCTGGCGATATCCGCCGCGTAGCCGGCC
>NZ_JBKGZG010000063.1:0-7450 GCF_046545655.1 Thiohalorhabdus sp.
GGGCCCGGCCGCGTCCGGGGCTGCCCCGGCGCCGCTTGCACCGGGTGCTCAATCCGCCGTCGCCCAACTTCCCGCTGTTTCCGCGCTCGGATTGAGGGGAAAGGCTTTGCTGGGACATGCCGAAACGGAGATGTAGGAGCGAGCTCCAGCTCGCGACATTCTCCCCGGTTGAGAGGGTCGCGGCCTGGAGGCCGCTCCTACACCTTCGGTTCGGCCTCTTGTAGGAGCAGCCGTCCCGGGCCGCGATTCGGACAGGCCCCCCGGACAAAAAAGGCACGGGGAAACACCCCATGCCCTGTCGGTCCGAACGCCGAACCCCTACAGCGCCGGATTGGTATACCGCCGGTGGATGTCGTCGATGGCGGCGAGCAGATCGTCGCCCAGGGTCACCTCCAGGCTGTCGATGTCGGCGTCGAGCTGCTCCATGGTGGTGGCGCCGATGATGGTGCTGGTGGTGAAGAACTGCTGGCGGACGAAGGCCAGGGCCATCTGGGCCGGGTCCAGGCCCGCCTCCCGGGCGAGGTTCACGTACTCGCGGCAGGCCGGCTCCACCCCGGGCTTGGCGTAGCGGTTGCCGAAGTCCGGATAGAGGGTCAGCCGGGCGCCCTCGGGCTGGGCGCCGTCCAGGTACTTGCCGGTGAGGTGGCCGAAGGCGAGCACGGAGTAGGCGAGCAGGCCCACGTTCTCGCGGTAGCTCACCTCGTCGAGGCCGTTCTCGAAGGCGCGGTTGATGAGGTTGTAGGCGTTCTGCACGGACACCACCCGCGGCAGGCCGTGCTCCTCGGCCATGCGCGTGAACTGCATCACCCCCCAGGGCGTCTCGTTGGACAGGCCGATGTAGCGGACCTTGCCGGCGTCCACCAGCTCCTTCAGCACCTCAAGCTGCTCGCGCACCGGGTGGGCCTCCCACTCGCGCTGCGGGTCGAAGCGGGCCTCGCCGAACTTGGGCACGTTCCGGTCCGGCCAGTGGATCTGGTAGAGGTCCACGTAGTCGGTCTGCAGGCGCTTCAGGCTGCCCTCGATGGCCCGCTCGATGTTGCTGCGGTCCACCACCGGCAGCTCGTCGCCGCCGCGGATCCAGGGCAGCATCTGCGAGCGGCCCACCACCTTGGTGGCGAGCACGAGGTCCCCGCGCTTGCCCGGGTTCCGGGCGATCCAGTCGCCGATGTAGGACTCCGTGCGGCTGTGGGTCTCCGCCTTGGGCGGAACCGGGTACAGCTCGGCGGTGTCGATGAAGTTGATGCCCCGCTCCAGCGCCCGGTCGATCTGGGCATGGGCGTCCTCGCGGGAGTTCTGGTCACCGAAGGTCATGGTGCCCAGGCAGATCTCCGACACCTGCAGGCCACTGTTGCCAAGCGGGTTATAGCGCATCGCGGGCTCCGTTAGGTTGATTCGGTTCGCACTAGGCGCCGGGGCGGCGTCCATCCGCCGGCCCGAGGGCGGGCAGTATTGCCCAAGGGCCGCCCGCGGTACAAGCCGGCCGTCCCGGCTTCCACGGTGCGGGGCCGGCAATTGAATGCGGCGGCCGTTTTGTGGGATCATCTCGGAGGCCACTGGCCCGGCCCCCCTCCGAATAATCGATCGCCCCTTCGAGGCGAGGACGGCTTCCCGGAATCGCCGACCGAACAGGATACGCACCGGCCATGACCGAGCATGAGGGCAACGACGTAGCCAGGACCCAGGACGACCCTTGCATGATCATTGTCGAGGGCGTCACCCAGAGCGGGGGCAAGTTCCGCCCCAGCGACTGGGTCGAGCGCTTCGCCGGTAACGCCGCCACCTTCGGCGACGACAACCGCCTCCACTACTCCCCGTACATCAAGCCCACCGTCTACAAGGGGGTGAAGGGCCTGCTGGTGGACCCCGCCCTGCGCGAGGAGCGCCCCGAGCTGTTCCAGCAGCTGGTGGGCTTCGCCCGCGCCAACCGCCTCCGCATCCCGCGGACCTGCGGGGTCTCGGAGCTGCAGGAGCTGGTGGAGGAGCTGGAGGGCGAGGAGCAGGGCTAGGCGGCCGGGAAGGCCCGGACTCGGTAGGAGCGGCGTCCCCGCCGCGACCGGTTGCGCCTCCCCCGGCAAATCGCTTAGACACAGGCTGTCGCGGCCTGGAGACCGCTCCTACAGGGGCAACATCCGCCGTTGTAGGAGCCCGCTTCAGCGGGCGAAGGCTTCGGATGGCGCCACGTTTGATTGGGCGCCGCCCGCTCTCCGGGTTTTTTCAGTCCTCGCCGAGCCGGTAATGCTTGCGGACCGCCTCGTGGATGTCCCAGGTGCAGTTCATCCCCTGCGGGAAGGTCACCAGGTCGCCCGCGCCGAAGGTGACCGGCTCCCCCTCCTCGGGCTCCACGGTGACCCGCCCCTGGAGGAGGTAGCAGACCTCCTGCTCGTCGTAGGTCCAGGGGAAGCGGGATTCCCCCTTTTCCCAGATCGGCCAGTGGTAGACCCCGAGGTCGCGGAGCTCCTCCTCGCTGGGCTGGCGGACTTCGATGCGGCTCATGGCCTCTCCTCGCTCGGTGGTGGGGTGGGGTCCGGCAAATGCGCGTCAGTGTAGGGTAGGGCAGGCAAGGCATGTCAATTTCCGACTGGGTGCGCCCCGAAATCCGGGCCATGGCCGGCTACCAGCCGGGCGAGCAGCCCGCCCCGGGCCAGCGCGTCATCAAGCTCAACACCAACGAGAACCCCTATCCCGCGCCGGCGGTGGTGCTGGACGCCATTCGCGAGGCGGCGGCCGGCGAGGTCCTGCGCCGCTACCCGGCGCCCGACGCCCGCCCCGTGCGCGAGGCGGCGGCGCGCGCCTACGGCCTCGACCCGGACCAGGTGGTGGTGGGCAACGGCTCCGACGACCTGCTCACCATGCTGCTGCGCACCTTTGTGGGCCCCGGCGGGAACGTGGTGGCCCCCGCGCCCACCTATTCCCTCTACGAGACCTTGACCGGCATCCAGGGCGGCACCTACCGCGAAGTGCCTTGGGGCGTGGGGGGCTCCCTGCTGATCCGTGCCATCGCCGACGCCGAGCCCAACCTGGTGTTCATCACCCGGCCCAACGCCCCCTTCGGCTTCGCCTGCGGCCTGGAGCAGGTGGCGGCCCTGTGCCGGGCGGTGGACGCCCCGGTGGTCCTCGACGAGGCCTACGCCGACTTCGCCAGCGACAACGGCATCAATCTGCTCGCCGACCACCCCAACCTGATCGTCACCCGCAGCTTCTCCAAGGGGTTCTCCCTGGCCGGCCTGCGCCTCGGCCTGGGCTTCGCCCACCCCGAGGTGGCCGCCGAGCTGCACAAGGTGCGCGACTCCTACAACGTGGACGCCCTGGCCCAGGCGGCAGCCACCGCCGCCCTGGACAACCTCGACGCCTACCGGCCCAATCTGGATGCGGTGGTGGCCGAGCGCGCCCGGATGACCCAGGCCCTGCGCGAGCGCGGCTTCCGCGTCGCCGAGAGCCAGGCCAACTTCCTCTTCGCCCGCGTGCCCGACGGCGACGGCCGTCCCTGGTACGAGGCCCTCAAGGAGCGCGGCATCCTGATCCGCTACTTCCCCGACGAAGAGCTCGCCGACGGCCTGCGCATCAGCGTGGGCACGCCGGAGGAGAACGAGGCGTTGTTGGGGGCGTTGGATGGGGTTGCGGGGCGGGGAAGCTAGTCGGCAGGTCGCAAGCTGGAGCTCGCGCCTACAGGTGAACGCAGGTGTAGGAGCGGTCTCCAGGCCGCGACCTTTGTCGGAAGGCGCTCTGTGTGAATCCCATCAATGTTGAGCGAAGGTGTAGGAGCGAGCTCCAGCTCGCGACCCGGTTAACCAAGGATCCAGTCCGGCCCATCACCCTCTCCCAGCCACACGGCATCCCAATGGGGATAATTTCCAATCTGTTCCACCAACCCTGCCCTGAGCGGGTTGGCCACAATGTAGCGGGCGGCCTGAAGGAGGTCCTCATCCCTGCGCACGGCCCGGTCGTGAAAGCCGGTTTGCCAAATGGGGTCCTCGCTATCCTCCTCCTGAAAAAGAGTTTTCAGGCGACGTCCGCTGTAGGACTTCACGGACCGTATTGCATTGCTCAAATCGGATGAGCCCTTGAGGACCACCAGCCAATGCAGGTGGTCCGGCATCAGGACATAGGCCAGAGAATGCACCCTTCCAGCTTCTTCCTGATAGCGGAGGGCATTTACTACTTTCCGGGCGGCTCCCAGGTTTTGGAAAATGGCCCGGCGCTGGTGGGTAACCGTGGTCAGTATGTAGGCCTGTCCTCCGATGGATACCCGGCCTTTGCGCAGTTGTTGCTGTCCGGATGAATTGGCCCTGGTCGGCATGGGGTCCCCTCTTTGTCGCGGTCTGGAGACCGCTCCTACACCTTCGTTTCACCGCAAGGGCTCTTCGCCTCCCCCCCGCCCCATCAGTTCCCCCCAATTCACCGACCGCCCCGGTCCCGTCACCAGCCGCACGTGCTTGGGCTTCAGCTCGCGGGGGTCGGGGACGCCGCAGGCGTGGGCGATGATGCCCACCTCGTGGTTCATGTGCTGCACGTAGTGGCGCACCCGCTCCGCCTTGTCCGCCGGGTCGAGGCCCTTCTGCAGGCGCGGGTTGTGGGTGGTGATGCCGGTGGGGCAGGTGTCGCGGTCGCAGCGCAGGGACTGGATGCAGCCCAGGGCAAACATGAAGCCCCGCCCCGAGGCCACGAAGTCGGCGCCCACGGCCAGGGCCCAGGCCACGCTCTCCGCCGTTACCATCTTGCCGGAGGCGATCACCCGCACCCGGGGCCGCAGGCCGTGCGCGTCGAGCTTCTCCACCAGGGTCGGCAGGGCCTCGGTGAGCGCCAGGCCCATGTTGTCCATGAGGCTCATGGGGGCGGCGCCGGAGCCCCCCTCGGCGCCGTCTAGGGCGATGAAGTCCGGCGCGGACTCTGCGCCGCGCCGGTGGATCTCGGCGGCCAGCGTATCGAGCCAGCCCGGGTCGCCCAGGACCATCTTGAAGCCGGTGGGCTTGCCCGTGACCGCCCGGATCCGCTCCACCATGTCCAGAAGCTCCGGAGCGTTGTCCACCTCCGGGTGGCGGTTGGGGCTGATGGCGTCCCGGTAGGGGGGGATGCCGCGGATGCGGGCGATCTCCGGGGTCACCTTCGCCCCCGGCAGGATGCCCCCCTTGCCCGGCTTGGCCCCCTGGGCCAGCTTGAGCTCGAACATGCGCACCCGCTCGTGCGCCGCCACCTCCCGCAGCCGCTCCTCATCCAGCCCCCCTTCGGGGTCCCGCACGCCGTATTTGGCGGTGCCGATCTGGAAGACCAGGTCGCAGTCCCCTTCCAGGTGGTAGGGGGACAGTCCGCCCTCGCCGGTGTTCAGCCAGCAGCCCGCCCGCCCGGCGCCCCGGGACAGGGCCCGGATGGCGGGCCGGGACAGGGCGCCGTAGCTCAGGGCGGAGACGTGGAACAGACCGCTGGTGGTGTAGGGGCGGGCGCAGTGCGGGCCGAAGGTGACCGGGGTGGGGGCGCAGGAGTCCGTGTCCAGGGTGGGGAAGGGGCAGTTGTTGAACAGGATGGTGCCCGGCCGGCGAATGTCCTTGGTGGAGCCGAAGGCGGCGGTGCCGGGGCGGTTGCGGGCGGCACTGTAGACCCAGCTGCGCTCCGCGCGGTTGAAGGGCAGCTCCTCGCGGTCCATGGCGTACAGGTAGCGGCGGAAGAAGCGGCCCAGGAGCTCCAGCACCGACCGCATGTGGCCGATCACGGGGAAGTTCCGGTGGATGGCCTGGCGGTTCTGGGTGATGTCGCGGACGAAGACGATCACCAGGGCCAGCGCCACCGCGCCCACCACCACGATGAATACGGTGGCCATCCAGCCGAGGACGGTCAGGGCCAGGTTCGGCGAGCCGGTGAGCATGGGCGTTGCCTGGTTCCTCCGGGGTCGGGTGTCGCCAGCCGGCGGCAGGTGATTTCGGACATCCGGGCTGGCATGATATGGACGGCCTCGGTGCGGTGTCCTCCGTACCACAAACAGTCAAGAGGGTACGCCCTCGTTCACATAGTCCCAAACAGGGGGGTTGGACATGCAACGCAAGCTGGTCCTGGGAGCGATGGTGGCCGGCCTGGCGACCGCCGCGCCGGCGGCGGGGGCGGAGAATCCTGTCTATTTCGGCGGCGGGGTGGGCATCCAGTCCGCCACCGGCCACGACGACGGCCTCGGCATCGCGGCCAAGGGCGGCGCCCAGCTGGACGGCGTGGCCCCGGGCTTCGGGGTGGAGGGCGAGCTGACCACCTCGCTCATGGACCCGGAAGGGGCCAACGGCCTCGATACGAGCTTCACCACCCTG
The DNA here is from genome assembly GCF_046545655.1 of Thiohalorhabdus sp. Taxonomy (NCBI): domain Bacteria; kingdom Pseudomonadati; phylum Pseudomonadota; class Gammaproteobacteria; order Thiohalorhabdales; family Thiohalorhabdaceae; genus Thiohalorhabdus; species Thiohalorhabdus sp. Next base: position 6,288 of record NZ_JBKGZG010000063.1, read on the forward strand.
GGCGGCTACGCCACCTACCTGGTGCCGCTGCCGGACCGACGGGTGTCCCTGAAGGCCCGGCTGGGGCTGGCCTGGGTGGATAGCGATCCCGAGTGGGCGGGCAGCGACTCGGATGTGTGGGTGAGCTGGGGGCTGGGCGGCCAGTACCGCGTAAGCAGCCAGCTCTCCGCCTTCGTGGAGCACACCCGCTACGATTCGGACTTCGATCAGCTCACCGGCGGCGTGCTGGTGCACTTCTAGCGTGGGAAACGGCTCGCGGCGAGGACGCCGCTCCTACAGGTGCCCCGTTTGTCCTTATCGTAGGAGCGGCCGTCTCGGCCGCGATGTCGATTCAGCGGGCCCGGTCCGTGGCCACCGCGCGTCCCAGCCCGCCGAAGAAGGCCCATCCCGCCCAGTAGAGCGCCAGCCCCCCCGTGATCCCCAGCAGCGCCCACCCCAGCAGATCCTGCTGATCGATCAGATAGCTGTTGCACAGCCGCACCGGCGACTGGATGTAGAGCCAGCCCATCACCCCCAGCATGGGGATCAGGTTCGCCCAGAGGGCGGCGCGGGCCAGTCCCGGCAGGCGCGGCCAGCTGCGGCCCAGGGGCACCCCGGCCAGCAGGGGCAGGGCCAGGAATTTGGCCACCTCCCAGGCCGGCTCCTGGAGGGCGGCGTCCAGCGAGCGGGGCAGGAGCCAGAAGGCCAGGGTGAAGGCGGCCAGCAGCACGCCGGGGGCGCCGTGGCGGTTGAACCCGGCCAGCTCGCCCGCGCGCACCGGTCCGAGCCCCCGCCCCAGCCACCAGCCCGCCGCCACCAGCAGCGGCAGCTGGGCGGCCATGTGCCCGGCCAGGGTGGCCTCCAGGCCGGCGCGCACGGGGGGCAGGGCGAGCAGGATCCACAGGCCGATGCCCGCCGCCAGCCAATTGCGGGTGGATCGGGTCATAACGCCCACCCTCTGTCGGTCGGGGGTAGGAGCGACGGCCCCCGTCGCGACCTGTCGGAATGGGAACTCCCTGGGAAGGGGCGGCAGGCCTCCCCGTAGGATCGGCCTCCAGGCCGCGACCGTTTGGCAGGCCAATGGACCCCGGAATGATGGCGCGTCCATCCGGCGGGCCCGGTCGGGCATGTCGCGAGCTGGAGCTCGCTCCTACGGGGGTGCTGGTAGGTCTTCATAGCCGCTC
>NZ_JBKGZG010000064.1:0-7182 GCF_046545655.1 Thiohalorhabdus sp.
GCCATTCGCCCGCTAAAGCGGGCTCCTACCGCGCCAAGCCCACCTGTGGGAGCGGTCCGCGACCGCTGTTCGCGCCCCGGCCTGTCGCGGCTGATAGCCGCTCCCACAAAAGGCTATTCCCCCAGCGGGCAATAAAGCCCCTGTGGGAGCGGCCAGTGGCCGCGACCGCCTTTTACCCCGCCGGAGCCCCGTAGGAGCCCACTTTAGTGGGCGACGCCCACCGGGTCGCGGGGCCCGATCCGCCATTCGCCCGCTAAAGCGGGCTCCTACCGCGCCAAGCCCACCTGTGGGAGCGGCCAGTGGCCGCGACCGCCGTTCACTCCCGCGCGGTGAGCCGATACACGTGCTCCCGCAGCTCCGTCACCCCCGCCTCCTGGAAGCCGGGACTCTCCTCCCACACATCCCACAGCCGCAGGGTCTCCAGCTCGTAGGCTTCCCCGTACAGGGCCTGCATCTCCGGCTCGTGCACGGCGAAGGGCGGGCCGTTCATCTCCTCCTGGGGATACTCCAGGGTCCAGAACAGGATGGGCGGGCGGTTGGGCAGCAGGTCGTGCATGGCCCGGGCGTAGCGCTCGCGCATCTCCGGCGGCAGGGCGATGAAGGAGGCGCGGTCGAACACCCCGTCCACCGGCCCCAGCGCCGCGCGGTCCAGGTCGAAGAAGTCGCCGCACAGAATGGTCACCCCGGCCGCGGAGAAGCGCCGGAAAGCCCCCTCGTCCGCCACCTCCGGCTCCAGGCCGTGCTCGGCGAAGAACTCCCGGCAGGCCTGCTCGGAGATCTCCACTCCCACCACCGGATGGCCCCGCTCGGTGGCCAGCCAGTGCATGTCCACCGTCTTGCCGCACAGCGGCACGAAGACCCTCCCCCCTTCGGGAACGGGCATCTCCGGCCAGAAATCCAGCAGGTGCGGGTTCACCTTCTCCAGGTGCCAGCCTAAGTGGTTGTTCTTCCAGCGGTCCAGCCAGAATTCGCGGTCCATCGCGGCCTCTCCGGATTGCCGAATGATTGTTCTAGGAACACCGCATTGTACGGGATTCCCAGCCTGCTGCGCATGGCCCCGCGGCCACCCCATGGAACCGAAGCGCGGCCGGAAACGTGACCCCCGGAAAGACCCCCGAATCGGCCATTGTGGGAGCGGTCCATGACCGCGACTTCCCGGCCCAGGGCGCGAGGCGGAGGGCGATCAATTTCCGGGGGTCCGGTGCTGGACGCCCCACCCGGGATCTGTAAGGGATGGAGGGACGACCCCTTACGACCATTCCCGGGAGCGGTTATGCCCTTCCCCTTTCATCTTGGCGGGGCAGGCTTCACCCTGGGGGCGGGACTCCTCTGGGTGCTGGCGGGGATGGACTCCCCGGCCAGCCCCGGGGAGAGCGGCACCGCCATCCGCCCCGAACTGCCGAAGCCGGACGCCCGGTCCTACGGGCCGGAGCCGATCTCCCTTCCGGCCGGAGCCATCCGGCGAGGCTCCGGGCTCTCCTGGGAGGCCCGGGTGCGGCCCCTGTCCCGGGCAGAACGGCGGTGCCTGGCGCGCAATGCCTTCTTCGAGGCGCGCGGGGAGCCCGTGGCCGGACAGGTGGCCGTGACGATGGTGGTCCTGAACCGCCTGCGCGCGCCCCGGTTCCCGGACGAGGCCTGCCAGGTCATCCGGGACGGCGCCCAGTTCTCCTGGGTGGACGACGGCCGCCCCAACGACCCCCGCGCCTATCCGGCCCCCGCCGACCGGCGCGCCTGGCGGAGGGCCCGGCGGGTGGTGGCGCAGGTCCTGGGGGGCGCGGTCCGCGACCCAACCGCGGGCAGCGACCACTACCACGCCCGGGGCGTGCAGCCGGGCTGGTCTGGCGGCATGGCCTTGCGCACCGCGCTGGGCGGGCACCTTTTCTACGCCAGCGGGGAGGCCAGCCGTCCCTGAGGCGGGCGAACAAAGGGCCGGAACCTTCAGCCGTACCCGGCCACAGCGCGGGAGCCAACGACACAGTTTGTCGCCAATTTCTGTACACTGGACCGCGGATTGAATAGAAATCCAGCTTTTTACCGAGTAAACTGTCGCCGATAACCAACAGTCCAAGGCAGCACCCATGGCCCAAGGCCCCGGCATGCTCTCCCGGCGTCAGCTCGTCCTGGCCCATGACCTCCTGATGGTCGGGGCGGCCTGGCTGCTGAGCTTCCTGGTGCGCACGGACTTCCACATCGCGGACTTCCCCACGGAGCCGGCCTTCCAGGCGCTGCCCCTGGTGATGGGCATCCAGGGCCTGCTGCTGTGGCGGACGGGCCTGTACCGCGGCGTCTGGCGCTTCGCCAGTGTCCCGGACGCCTGGAACATCGTCCGCGCCGCCCTGCTCGGCGCCCTCGCCGTGGCCACGGCCCTGTTCCTGGTCAACCGCCTGGAGGGCATCCCCCGCACCGCCCTGGTGCTCTACCCCCTGTTCCTGATCCTGCTGCTGAGCGGGCCGCGGCTGTTCTTCCGCCTCATGCGGGACACCTGGCCGAACCTCGCCCACGGCGCCCGGGGCGACCGCGTCCTGATCCTCGGCGCCGGCGCCTCGGGCGAGATGCTGGCCCGGGACCTGAAGACCGAGGGCCCCTACGAGGTGGTCGGCTTTCTGGACGACAAGCCCTCGTTGCAGGGGGCCAAGATCCGCGGCCACCCGGTGCTGGGCCGGATCGAGGATCTCCTGCTGGTGGTGGACCGCTGGGGCGTAAACCTCATCGTCATCGCCATGCCCTCCGCCTCCAACCAGGAGATGCAGCGGGCCGTGGAGCTGTGCGAGCGCAGCGGCGTGCGCTTCCGCACCCTCCCCCGCATGCAGGACCTCCTCTCCGGCAAGGCCCGCTTCACCGACCTCCAGGAGGTGGACATCGAGGACCTCCTCGGCCGCGACCCCGTACAGCTCGACCGGGAGGCCATCGGCGCCGGGCTCTCCGGCAAGACCGTCTTCGTCAGCGGCGGCGGCGGCTCCATCGGCGGCGAGCTGTGCCGGCAGATCGCCGCCTACGGGCCCCGGCGGCTGGTGATCCTGGAGGCCTGCGAGTACAACCTCTACCGCATCGAGCGAGAACTGTCCGGACAGTTCCCCGACCTGGAGCTGGTGCCCACCCTCACCGACGTCCGCGACGAGGGGGCCGTGGAGGGGATGTTCGCCGACTACCGGCCGGATACGGTCTTCCACGCCGCCGCCTACAAGCACGTGCCCCTGCTGGAAGCGCAGTCCCGGGAGGCCATCCGCAACAACGTCTTCGGCACACGCAACATGGCCTGTGCGGCGGATGCCTTCGGCGCGGACAAATTCGTGCTCATCTCCACGGACAAGGCGGTGAACCCCACCAACATCATGGGCGCCAGCAAGCGGGTGGCGGAGATCTTCTGCCAGAACCTCGACGCCCGCTCCGCCACCCGCTTCGTCACTGTCCGCTTCGGCAACGTGCTGGACTCCGCCGGCAGCGTGGTGCCGGTGTTCCGCGAGCAGATCGCCCGGGGCGGGCCCGTCACCGTCACCCACCCCGACATCACCCGCTACTTCATGACGATCCCCGAGGCCTGCCAGCTCATCCTGCAGGCGGAGTCCATGGGCGAGGGCGGGGAGATCTTCGTGCTGGAGATGGGCGAGCCGGTGCCCATCCGCTACCTGGCCGAGCAGATGATCCGGCTCTCCGGGAAGGAGCCGGGGCGGGACATCGAGATCAGCTACACCGGGCTGCGCCCGGGCGAGAAGCTCTACGAGGAGCTGTTCCACGACGCGGAGTCCCTGCAGCCCACCGCCCACCACAAGGTCCTCCAGGCCCAGTACCGCGAGGTGGACTGGGAGCACCTGAACCGGATCCTGGAGGCCATGGCCGCCGCCTGCGACCGCGAAGGCGCCGACCTCCGCGAGCTGGTCCGGGAGCTCGCTCCCGAGTACCAGCCCCAGCAGCCGGAGCAGGAGGCCCGGGCCGCGGCGGGCAAGGTAGTGGCCCTGCGCACGGCGGAGGGCTGATCAAGCTCCTGTAGGAGCGCCTACCAGCCGCGACCTCTCGGTCCGCGCAGCGGGAACTGGTTGCCATGGCGTACGTCTAATCGTACGATCGGCCCGTTTATCTATAAGGAGCCACCCATGGGCACTCTTACCGCTAGCGAGGCGCGCGCGCAGCTCTATCGACTGATCGACCAGGTCGCGGAATCCCATGAGCCCGCCCTGATCACCGGCAAACGGACCAATGCCATTCTACTCTCGGAGGAGGATTGGCGAAGCATCCAGGAAACCCTGCACCTGCTCTCCATCCCGGGGATGCGCGAATCGATTCACGAAGGCATGGAAACGCCGTTGGATGAGTGCGATGAGGAGCCCGGCTGGTGACCTGGCGCTTGGTATTTACCAAGCAGGCTCAAAAAGACGCCAAAAAGCTGGCAAGCGCCAACCTCAAGCCCAAGGCCCAGGAACTGCTGGACCTCCTGGCCGAGGACCCCTGGGCCTCCCCACCCCCTTTCGAAAAGCTCGTCGGTGACCTTGCCGGAGCCTACTCCAGACGGATCAACATCCAGCATCGGCTCGTCTACCAAGTGCTCAAGGAGGAGAGGACGGTAAAGATCCTCCGCATGTGGACGCACTACGAATAGCCGGGCCGGCGCGCCCCCCCCACTAGGCCTAAACCCCGCTCGCCTCCCCCATCACCGCCCGAATCCCCTCGCAGAACCCCGCCACTTCCTCCTCCGTCAGCGTCGGATGCACCGGCAGCATGATGCTTGTCTCGCCCAGCTCCCGGGCCACGGGCAGGCGCTCGGCGGGGGCCAGGCCCGTGCCCGCAAAGGCCTTCTCGCGGTACACCTCCGGGCAGATCCCCTGCATGGCCGGCACGCCCCGCTCCTGGAGCGCGGCGACCACGGCGTCCCGGTCCCAACCGGGGCGCAGGCCCTCCGGACGCACGAAGGCGTACCACTTGTAGTAGGCGTGGCCCACGTGCGCCGGCGGCTCGGTGAGGCGCAGGGCGGGAAAATCCCGACCGGCGTCGTTCAGGCGGGCGGTGTGCTCCCGGCGGCGGCTCAGCCAGCCGTCCAGCTTGGTGAGCTGGATGCGGCCGATGGCGGCCTGCATCTCCGTGAGCCGCCAGTTGGTGCCGAAGGACTCGTGCAGCCAGCGGAAGCCCGGCGGGTGCGCGCGGTTGTAGACCGCGTCCCAGTCCTTGCCGTGGTCCTTAAAGGACCAGGCCCGGCGCCAGGCGGCCCCATCCCGGAGAAGCAGCATGCCGCCCTCCCCGCCCGTGGACATGATCTTGTCTGTGCAGAAGGAGAAGGCCGCGGCGTCGCCCCAGGCGCCCACGGGGGTACCCCCGTAGGTGGCGCCGTGCGCCTGGGCGCAGTCCTCGATGATCTTGAGGCCGTGCTCGTCGGCCAGCGCCCGGAAGCCCTCCATATCGCACGGCCAGCCGGCCAGGTGCACCGGCATGACCGCCTTCGTCCGCTCCGTGAGGACGGCGCGGACGGTGTCCGGGGTGATGTTCTGGCTGTCGGGATCCACGTCGGCGAACACCGGCGTCGCCCCGCGCAGGACGATGCTGCTCGCCGAGGCGAGGAAGGTACGCGGCGTCACCACCACCTCATCGCCCTCTCCGATGCCCAGGGCGTAGAGGGCCAGCTCCAGGGCCAGGGTGCCGTTGGCCACGGCCACCCCGTAGGGCGCCCCGCAATAGGCGGCAAACTCCCGCTCGAAGGCGCGAACCTCCTCGCCGTTCCAGTAGTTCACCCGCCCGGAGGCCAGAACCTCCCGGACGGCCTCGATCTCGTCGGGGTCGTAATGGGGCCAGGAATTCATTGAAATACCGTCCGCCAGATATACCCCAGGTCCTTCCGGAAAGACCAATCCTCCACGTACTCCCGGTTCAGGCGCACCTTGTCCGGGAAGATCACCTCGCGGTTGTAGCGCTCCGGATCCTCCACCTGCTCCAGGAGCACCTCCTCGTCCCGATAGGCCAGTGTGGCCGGGCCCGTGATGCCGGGGCGGACGGACAGGATCACCCGGTCCGCCCCCTCCAGGGCGTCGGCGTAGCCGGGCACGTCCGGGCGCGGCCCCACGAAGCTCATGTGCCCCACCAGCACGTTGAACAGCTGCGGCAGCTCGTCGATCTTGGTGCGCCGGAAGAAGCGGCCCAGGCGGGTGATGCGGGGATCCCGGCCGGTGGTGACGGTGGTATCGAGCCCCGAGTCCGGCCGCATGGTGCGCAGCTTCACCACCCGGAAGACGCGCCCGTTGCGCCCCACCCGCTCCTGCGTGAAGAACCCGTTGGCGCGGGTGTCCAGCGTGGCCAGAACCCACGCCGGCAGGATGATCCAGATGGTCAATACCAGCCCCCCGGCCGCCCCCAGCAGATCAAAGCCGCGCTTGAGCGCTGCCTGCGATTTGCTGAGCCCCTGCGGGACATCTTCCCCTTGCACGGAAATATCCAAGAAACCCCTTTCCTCTACAATCTCCCTACCCACCCTCACCCCACGGATTGACCACCTCCAGCGGCAGCCCGGCGAAATCCCCGACATTACGCGTCCCCAGCCTGGCCCCCCGGCAAACGGCAACGGCCGCGATCTGGGAATCGGCCATGCTGATGGGGCTCCCTTGCGCGTGCCGCCGCGCGACGAGCTCGGCATACACCTCCGCCTCCTCGGCGCCGAACGCAAGCACCCGTCCGCCGAACTCCTCCTCGAACATGGTCCTTGCCAGGGCCCCGAGCATCCCTTTCCGCTGGCCGTCCTCCAGACGCGCGATCCCGTACAGGACCTCGGCGACGGTAACGGCGGTCACCGCCAGCTCCCCCGCCGGCAAGCCATCCACCCAGGCCACCACGTCGGCATTGGGCGCCGGGCGCATCAGCTCCGAGATAACGTTGGTGTCGAGGACGATCATTCCCTGAAGTCAGGCGAGCGGGGCGACTCCTGCCGCTCCGGGGACGGAAGCTCGCAGCCCCCAACCCCACGGAACCGGCCCATGATGCGGCTTCCCAGCCCCTGCTCCCGAGCCGCCGGGGTAACGGCCTGCCGCAGAATGTGCCGGACCTCCTCCTCCATGGACCGGCCATGCCGGGCGGCCTCGATCCGCAGCCGGTCCTTTACCTCGTCATCCAGGTTCCGAATGGTCAAATTCGCCATGGGGCAGCACCTCTTTTATGCTAGCAATGCTAGCAAAAATCACGCATCCCCTTCTATAACGCTCGACCCTT
>NZ_JBKGZG010000065.1:0-7120 GCF_046545655.1 Thiohalorhabdus sp.
ATATGGCGGAGGGGGAGGGATTCGAACCCCCGGACGGCAGAACCGTCACCTGATTTCGAGTCAGGCGCCTTCGTCCACTCGGCCACCCCTCCGGCGCGGCGCCGGCCGGCACGGGCCGGTTTGGTTACGCACGGACCGGCATACTGGTGGGACGGGCGGGACTCGAACCCGCACACCGTAGGTACTGGATCCTAAATCCAGCGCGTCTACCAGTTCCGCCACCGTCCCACGTGGGCGGTGCGCAGGGGCCGCGGCGTCCAGCCCGGGCCCCGCCCGCGAACGTCTGGAGCGGGCGACCGGACTCGAACCGGCGACATCCACCTTGGCAAGGTGGTGCTCTACCAACTGAGCTACGCCCGCCTTGGGCCCGCCCCGGATTTCCGGAGGCTCCGAGGCGGTCGGATTGGAGCGGGGGACGGGAATCGAACCCGCATCATCAGCTTGGAAGGCTGAGGTTCTGCCGTTGAACTACCCCCGCCGCCCGAAGGGCAAAGGATACCGTACTTGCCGGGCGAGGGAAACCGTGTCCCCCGTGGGACGGGACGGCTTCCGCCGCAGAAAATGCGCCTGCGGGTGAGCCGCGGGCGGCCTTGTGGCAGAATATGGCGTTTCTTGGGAGTCGGCGACGAACACACGCAGGAGAGCGTTTTGAGCGAAGAACAGCGCAAGCCCCGGGAGTGGATCGAGGACCTGCGTGGCCGTGTGGACGGCCTACGGAGGTATCTTTGACGTCCCTCGCCTGAAGGAGCGCCTCGACGAGCTGGAGCACGAGCTCGCCGCCCCCGATCTCTGGGACGATCCCGACCACGCGCAGCAGCTGAGCCAGGAGTTCCATCGGTTCAAGGAGCAGGTGGCGCCCCTGGAGGAGCTGGCCCAGCAGGTGGAGAGCGCCGACGAGCTGCTGGAGCTGGCCGAGGCCGAGGACGACGAGGAGACCCTGGAGGCGGTCCGGGGCGATCTGGCGGACATGGAGCGTCGTGTCCAGCGCCTGGAGTTCCGGCGCATGTTCTCCGGCGAGCTGGACGCCAACAACGCCTTCCTGGAGATCCAGGCCGGGGCCGGGGGCACCGAGGCCCAGGACTGGGCCGAGATGCTCCTGCGCATGTACCTGCGCTGGTGCGAGGCCCGGGGGTTCGATACGGAGCTGATGGAGGTCAGTCCGGGGGACGAGGCGGGGATCAAGAGCGCCATCGTCAAGGTGGGCGGCGAATACGCCTACGGCCATCTCAAGGTGGAGTCGGGGGTGCACCGCCTGGTGCGCAAGTCGCCCTTCGACTCGGGCGGGCGGCGCCACACCTCCTTCGCCTCGGTCTACGTCTACCCGGAGGTGGACGAGTCCATCGAGGTGGAGGTCAACCCCGAGGACGTGCGCACCGACACCTACCGGGCCGCCGGCGCCGGCGGGCAGCACGTGAACAAGACGGATTCGGCCGTGCGGCTGACCCATGAGCCCACCGGCATCGTGGTACAGTGCCAGAGCTCTCGGAGCCAGCACTCCAACCGGGCCGAGGCCTGGCGGGTCCTGCGCGCCCGACTGTACGAGCTGGAGCTCCAGAAGCAGCGCGAGAAGCAGCAGGCCGAGGCGGCCGAGAAGGGCGAGATCGGCTGGGGCAACCAGATCCGCTCCTACGTCCTGGACCAGAGCCGCATCAAGGATCTGCGCACCGGCGTGGAGGTGGGCAACACCCAGGCCGTGCTGGACGGCGACCTGGACCCCTTCATCGAGGCCGCCCTCAAGCAGGGGGTGGGGGCCGGGGCCGAGGCCTGATGCCCCGCGCCTGCCCGCGGCCGCGGACGGACGGCTGTCCGTTCGCGGCTGTCCTGTGTCCCTCCAACCTTTACCCGTGACCGGAGTCGGGCCGTTGAGCAACGAGGAGAACGAGCAGATCCAACAGCGCCGGAGCAAGCTGGCCGCCTGGCGCGACCAAGGGGAGGCCTTCCCCAACACCTTCCGGCGCACCCACTGGGCCGCGGAGATCCATGAGCGCTTCGGCGAGCTGGACGCGGAGACGCTGGAGGCGGAGCCGCAGCGGGTGCGGGTGGCCGGGCGCATGGTGGCCAAACGGGTCATGGGCAAGGCCAGCTTCGCCCACCTCGGCGACGGCTCCGACGTGCAGATCCAGCTCTTCGTCACCCGGGACGCGCTGCCCGAGGGCGAGTACAACGCCGGCTTCAAGAAGTGGGACGTGGGCGACATCGTCGGTGCCGGCGGCACCCTGTTCCGCACCAAGACCGGCGAGCTGACGGTGGCCGTGGACGAGGTGGAGCTGCTCACCAAGTCCCTGCGTCCGCTCCCCGAGAAGTGGCACGGACTCACCGACGACGAGGCGCGGCTGCGGCAGCGCTATGTGGACCTGATCGTGAACCAGGAGACGCGGGAGACCTTCCGCACCCGCTCGGCCATGATCAGCGCCATCCGCCGGTTTCTCCTCGACCGCGACTACCTCGAGGTGGAGACCCCCATGATGCAGCCCATCCCGGGGGGTGCCACCGCGCGGCCCTTCGTCACCCACCACAACGCCCTGGACATGGATCTCTACCTGCGGGTGGCCCCGGAGCTCTACCTGAAGCGGCTGGTGGTGGGGGGCTTCGAGCGGGTCTTCGAGATCAACCGCAACTTCCGCAACGAGGGGGTGTCGACCCGCCACAACCCCGAATTCACCATGCTGGAGTTCTACCAGGCCTACGCCGACTACCGGGATCTCATGGACCTCATCGAGGAGATGACCCGCGAGGCGGCCATGCAGGTGCTGGGGAGGCCGGTGCTCACCCACCAGGGCCAGCACTTCGACCTGGGGCGGCCGTACCGGCGCCTGACCATCGAGGAGGCGGTGCTGGAGCACAACGAGGGTCTTTCCGCCGGTGAGCTGCGGGATCCCGAAGCGCTGCGGCAGTTCCTGGTGGGGCTCGGCGTGGAGCCGGACGAGGAACTGGGCTGGGGCGGGCTGCTGGTGGAGATCTTCGAGCAGACCGTGGAGGATCGCCTCGTCGAGCCCACCTTCATCACCCACTACCCCACCGAGGTGAGCCCCCTGGCGCGGCGCAACGACACCGACCCGGAGGTGGTGGACCGCTTCGAGCTGTTCTTCGGCGGGCGGGAGGTGGGCAACGGCTTCTCCGAGCTCAACGACCCCGAAGACCAGGCCGCCCGCTTCAAGGCCCAGGCGGAGAAGAAGGCCGGCGGCGACGTCGAGGCCATGCACTACGACGCCGATTACATCCGCGCCCTGGAGTATGGCCTGCCGCCCACGGCGGGGGCCGGCCTGGGCATCGACCGCCTGGCCATGGTGTTCGCCGACCAGGACTCCATCCGCGAGGTGATCCTGTTTCCCCACATGCGTCCCGCCGAACGGAACGATTGATGCCCATCCCCGCTGCCGAGGCCGTTCTTGCGACCCTTTGAGCTCTTCATCAGCCTGCGCTACCTGCGCACCAAGCGCCGCAACGGTTTCCTCAGCCTGATCACGGTGATCTCGGCGCTGGGGATCGCCCTCGGGGTGGCCGCCCTGATCACGGTGATCTCCGTGATGAACGGCTTCCAGAGCGAGCTGCGCGACCGGATCCTCGGCGTGACCAGCCACGTGGTGGTCAGTAGCTACCAGGACCTGGAGGGCGAGGAGACCTGGCGCCGGGTGGTGGACACCGCCGCCGAAGTGCCCGGCGTGGAGGCCGGCGCCCCCTATGTGCGCGAACAGGGCATGCTCACCCGGGGCAGCGCCGTGAGCGGGGTCCTGGTGCGCGGCATCCTGCCCGAATGGGAGGAGGGGGTCAGCGACTTGGCCGCCAATATGCAGCGGGGTAGCCTGGAGGACCTGCAGCCCGGTGGGTATGGGGTCATCGTGGGCAAGACCGTGGCGCGGGACATGGGGCTGGACGTGGGCGACCCCATCACCCTGGTGGCCCCTTCCGGCCAGTCCACCCCGGCCGGAATGCTGCCCCGGATGAAGCGGTTCACGGTGGTGGGGGTGTTCGACTCGGGGATGTATGAGTACAACTCCGGCTTGGTTTACGCCCATGCGGAGGACGTCCAGAAGCTCTATCGCCTGGACGGGGCGTTCACGGGGATCCGGCTGCGCCTGGCGGAGCCCATGGACGCCCCGCAGGTGGCCGAGCGGCTGGGGGAGGAGCTGGGCGGGTCCTACTTCGTACGCGACTGGACCCAGCGCAACCGCAACTTCTTCCAGGCCCTGCACACGGAGAAGGTGGTCATGTTCGTGATCCTGTTCCTGATCGTCATGGTGGCCGCCTTCAACATCGTCTCCAGCCTGGTGATGCTGGTGAACGAGAAGCGGGGCGATATTGCCATCCTCCGCACTCTCGGGGCCTCTCCGGGAAATGTGACCGCCGTCTTCATGATCCAGGGCACCATCATCGGGCTGTTCGGCGTGGTGCTGGGCGGCGCCGGGGGGGTGGCCCTGGCCCTCAATGTGGAGGAGCTGGTGGCCGGCCTGGAGGGGCTCTTCCAGACCCAGTTCCTGCCCGGCGACGTCTATTCGGTGAGCCGGCTGCCCTCCGATCTGTACTGGACCGACGTGGCCTGGATTACCGGTGCGGGGCTGGTGATGAGCTTCCTCGCCACCATCTATCCCGCCCGCAGCGCGGCGCGAACCGATCCGGTGGAGGCGCTGCGCTATGAGTGACCCGGTTCTGGAAGCGGAAGGCCTGACCCGGCGCTTCTGGGACGGGGACCGGGAGATCCTTGTCCTGGAGGATGTCTCCTTCCGGGTGGAACGTGGCCAGACCCTGGCCGTGACCGGCTCCTCCGGCTCGGGGAAGAGCACCCTGCTCCACCTGCTCGGCGGCCTCGACCGCCCCAGCGCGGGGACGGTGCGGGTGGGCGGCCAGGACCTTTTCGCCCTCGGCGAGGCGGAGCGGGGCACCCTCCGCAACTGGGAGCTGGGCTTCGTGTACCAGTTCCATCACCTGATGCCGGAGTTCTCCGCCCTGGAGAACGTCATGATGCCCCTGCTCATCCGCCGCCAGGGCCGGGCGGGGGCGCAGGAGGCGGCCGGAGAGATGCTGGCGAGGGTGGGGCTCGCGGAGCGCCTCCACCACAAGCCCAGCGAGCTGTCCGGCGGCGAGCGCCAGCGCACGGCCATCGCCCGCGCCCTGGTGACCCGGCCTTCGTTGATCCTGGCCGATGAGCCCACGGGCAATCTGGATGACCGCATCGCGGGTCGCATCCACGACCTCCTGCTTTCCCTCAACCGGGAGCTGGGCACGGCCCTGGTGGTGGTCACCCACGATTCGGGGCTGGCGGGACTGATGGGGCAGCAATTCCGGCTGTCGGAGGGCCATCTGGAAGCCGGCTGAGCGGGGCCGCCACGGGCGGAGGCCACTCGGGAGGGGGACGGGCGGCCGTGAGCGATAACGGACACCTGCGGGCGGCCGTCGGCACGCCCTTCCTCTGGATGGCCGTGGCCGCCTTCGCCCTGGGCATCCTGGCCTTCCATCGCCTACCCTTCCTGCTTCCCCCCTGGGTTCTGACCCTTCCCCTCCTGACCGCCCTTGGTGTCCTCTATTTCCGTCCCGGGCCCGCCCCGCTCCTGGCGGCGGCACTGCTGGGGGTTTCTTCTGGCAGGGGCTTGCGGCCATCAGCCAGCAGGCCCATCCGTTCCCCGCCGCCCTGGAGCGGCGCACGGTGCAGGTGGAAGGGACCATCGCCGGCGCGGTGGAGGACAAGGGGGAGCGCCAGCGCTTCCGTTTCCGGGTGGAGCGTCTGCGGCTGCCGGAGGGGGACTGGCGGGAGTACGGCGGGACCCTGCGCCTGTCCTGGTACCGCACCGCCCCCGAAGACCTGGCCTACGGCCAGCGCTGGCGGCTGGCCGTGCGGGTGAAACGGCCGCGGGGCTTCCGCAATCCCGGCGGCTTCGATTACGCTCGCTTCCTGCGCACCCGGGGGCTGTCCGGAACCGGCTACGTCCGCGCGGAACCGTCCGCCCAGCCCCTGGGCGAGGCATCTACGAGTGACTGGCGGGCCGAGGTGGAGGCCGCTCGCCGCCGGGTGCAGGATGCGGCGGCTGCGGCCGGCCCGGCTGGGCCCCTGGTACGGGCCCTTACCGTGGGCAAGCGCGACCAGTTAGCCCCTGAGGTCTGGGAAACCCTACAGGTCACCGGCACGGCCCATCTGGTGGCCATCAGCGGCCTGCACGTGGGGTGGGTGGCCTTCCTGGCATTCGCGGGGGCGCGCTTCCTGTGGCGCCGGGTGCCCCTGGCCCCGCTTCTGATGGCGGCCCCGCGCTTCGCGGCGGTGGCCGCCCTGGCCACGGCCGCGAGCTACGCCCTGCTGGCGGGGTTCAGCCTGCCCACCCAACGGGCGCTTATCATGGTGGCGGTGGGACTCGGGGCTTGGCTGTTGGGCCGGCCCTTCCATTTCGGACGGGCCCTGGCCACGGCAGCCTTCTTGGTGCTGCTCTGGTCCCCGGACAGCCTGCTGGCGCCCGGGTTCTGGCTGAGCTTCACGGCGGTGGCGGCCATCGGGCTGTTCCTGAGTGGCGCCCCCGCGGGCTGGGGCCGCTGGCGGCGGGCAGCGGTCCTGCAGCTGGTCGTGGTGGTGGCGGTCAGCCCGTGGCTGGCCTACTGGTTCGGGCAGGTCTCCCTGGTGGCCCCGCTGGCCAACGCGGTGGCCATTCCCCTGTTCAGCCTCGTCATCGTGCCGCTCGCCTTGGTGGGGGCGGTAGCCGCGCTGGTCCGTCTGCCGGGCCCGGCCGGCTTGGCTATGGCCGGGGCCGGGTGGGTCCTGGAAGGGGCCATGGGCCTCCTGGAGGGGGTGGCGGCCTGGCCAGGGGCGGCGTGGAGCGGCCCCCGCCCGGATGTCCCGGCGGTGGCCGTCATGCTGGCGGGCCTGGGCCTGGTGGTGAGGGCTCCCGGGCGGTGGCGCTGGCTCGGGGGGGTGGTGGCCGCCCTGCCCCTGGCCTGGTCCGGCCCTTCGGGGCTTCCCCACGGCCAGGCCCGGGTCTGGGTGCTGGATGTGGGGCAGGGCAGCGCGGCGGTGGTGGAGACGGCCATCCGTGTGGCGGTGGTGGACTGCGGCCCCCGCTTCAGCGCCAGCTTCAACGCCGGGGAGGCGGTGGACCGGCTGGTGGTCAGCCACGGCGACGACGACCACCACGGCGGCTGC
>NZ_JBKGZG010000066.1:0-6285 GCF_046545655.1 Thiohalorhabdus sp.
CCCGCCTTGGAGCCGCAGTCGAAGCGCACGTCCTCGAAGGGGCAGGCGTGGATGGCCTCGCCGTATTCGGTGATGAGCGCCTGGAGGGCGTCGGTGAGCTGGATCTCGCCGCCCGCCCCTTTCTTGCCCCGGCCCAGGGGCTCGAAGACGGTGGGGCTGAGGACGTAGCGGCCGATGACGGAGAGATTGGACGGCGCCACCGTGGGGTCGGGCTTCTCCACCAGGCCGCGCACGGGGTAGGTGCGGCCGTTGAAGTCGCCGGGGTCGATGACGCCGTAGGAGCTCACCTCCGTGGCGTCCACCGGCTCCACGGCCACCTGGCTGGCGCCGGTTTCCTCGAAGGCGGCCTTCATCTGGCCGATGGCGCCGGGCTCGGCGTCCATGAGGTCGTCGGGGAGGATCACGGCGAAGGGCTCGTCGCCCACCACGTGGCGGGCGCACCATACGGCGTGGCCCAGGCCCAGGGGCTCCTTCTGGCGCAGGTAGGTGACGTCCGCCATGTCCGACACCTCGCGGTACACCCGCGCCAGCTCGTCCTTGCCCTTGGCCAGGAGCTGGTCCTCCAGGCCGTCCTGGTGGTCGAAGTGGTCCTCGATGGAGCGCTTGCCGCGCCCGGTGACGAAGATCACCTGGTCGATGCCGGCGGCTACCGCCTCCTCCACGGCGTACTGGATGAGGGGCTTGTCCACCACCGGCAGCATTTCCTTGGCCATGGCCTTGGTGGCCGGCAGGAAGCGGGTGCCCATGCCGGCCACCGGGAACACGGCCTTGCGGAGGGGTGTGCCCAAGCTTTTGCCCTTTTGGTTTGGCCCGTTCAATCGTTGAACGGCCATTCAACCACTAACGCCCCCAGCCGACAAGCCGGTATTCCTCCGGCAGCACCTCCGGCCGGTAGCCCGTGGCCTCCCGGCGGGCGGCGACGCTGCCGTGCACCAGTGCCCCGGACGGGATCTCCCGCGGTTGCTCGCCCAGATAGAGGATCCGCAGGGCCCGGCCGGTCAAGGCGTTCCAGGGCTCGTGGAGGGTGCCGGCGGGGTCCGGGGGCTGGGGCGGCTCCACGTCCTCCCGCAGCCGCAGGCCGGCGGCCCGGGCGCGGTCGGTCATCCATTGCAGGGCGATCTCGGCCAGGCCGCGCTCGGCGTAGCCGCCGCCCACGTCGGCGTGGGCGCCGGGGAACCACACCTGCTCGATGGTCTGGTGGGGCTCGGCGCGCGCCTCGTTCCAGAGCAGGGGCCCGAACTTGGGCCGGCGCTCGTCGATGGCCAGGGCGTGGTAGCCGTGGGTGACGGTGCTGGTGAGCTTGGCGTTGAAGAAGCGGCGGTTGCGGTAGAGGTAGCCCAGGGAGGCGACGGTGTCCCAGGCGCCGATGAGGTGCACGGGGCAGGGGCGGCCGTAGGTGCGGGCGAAGCCGGCCGCCTCTTCCTCGTTGCCCTGCTTGTTGTAGAGGCGGGTGGCGTAGCGGACGAGGTTGTCCAGCTCCGGGCGCAGCAGGCCGCACTTGTACAGCATGCCGGACAGCGCCCGCACGGCGTAGGCGCCGCGGCTGAAGCCGAACAGGAAGACGCGGTCGCCCTCGCGGTAGTGCCGCATGAGGAAGCGGTAGCCGTTCTCGATGTTCTCGGTGAGGCCGTGACCGAAGAGCTTGCCCAGGGCGATGCCCAGCTTGCCGCCGTCCATGAGCCCCAGGGGCGAGAAGGTGCCCACGCCGGGCTCGTAGCGGCTGATCTGCGCGGCGGGGTCGTCCGCCAGGCGCTGGTAGAGGTGGACGACGTTGGTGTTCACCGTGCCGTATTCGTTGGCGGTGCCGTCGCAGCAGAAGACGAGGTTGCGGGGGGTCACGTTAGGTCACCGGTTCAACAAGCGATGCCTGGCGTAATGCTCAATGGCTTCGAAGGCGGTGTGCATACGGTCCGTGAAGCGACAGGCGGCCTCCAAAGCCGGAGCCAGGTCCCGACTCACAGGGCCACTCCGCTCTCCCGTGCATGGCGGTCAATCGGACGGAGGGGCCGACCTTGCCCATGCACCACGATATCGATCCGCCGCTCGCCCAGACGCCGCTGCAACCGTGCATACAGCTTCAGTTCTTGACCCAAGAGCTCTTCGGGGGTGCCATTGGCCTCGATGTACAGGTCGATGTCCCCACCCCGCCGCTCGTCATCCAGGCGCGATCCAAAAAGGCGAACGGAGACGCCCGGACCGAAGATGTTGGCCACCTCTTCCCGGATTATCTGGCGTTGTTCCTGGGTCAGGCGCATTGGATTGCCTCGATGTCCACGACAGTGTCGCGGCCACTGGCCGCTCCCACAGGGGGCATTCCATCGGTCGGGCGGTGAGGGGCTTTGCTTCTGGTCATTGCTCCCTGCCCTCCGCACCTCGGTCTCGAAGCTCCGCCTCCAGATCCTCGATTTCGTCCCGAATCCGCTCGTACTCCTCCCGGCGCCGGGCCAGGTAGCGGCGGGTGATGCGGACCTTCTCGGCGACGCCGGCGGGGGTGAGCTTGTAGAGGTAGGCGCGCTTGTTGTCGGAGCGGCGGAAGTTCTGGGCCTTCACCAGGCCCTTCTCCATGAGACCGCGCAGGAGGTAGTTGGTCTTGCCCACGGACACGCCCATGGCCTCGGCCAGTTCGCGCTGGGTGGCCTCGGGGTTGGCTTCCAGGATGCGGAGGAGGTGGTAGTGGGTGTCTTCGTGGGCCACTGCTAGTTCACGAGTTGTATGCAAGTTGAAGAATTCAGCATGGGGGCTGATGGATTAGAACCACGCCTTCAAGCGACGTCGGTCCGTAGCAAAGGCCAGGCACCCTGCTTGGAAGCCTCAAGGATGACCACTTCCACGATAGTCCCATCCTCAGCGTAGCTGACATGGGTATTCCAATCCTGCGAGCGCTCGCTGACGATGGGCTTCTCCGAAAGATGCAGCGTGAGGATATCGTCGGCTTCGTCGTAGGTAGTGCGCATCGCTACTCTCCCCACTCGAAGTGGTGCATGACGGTCTTAACCACCAAGGATTCTTCCAGGGCCACGGGGGCGCATATCAGATTATCTTTTCGCCCGGGGAACGCTTTGGCAATCCAGAGGCGCTCAGAGTCCTTGTAACGGACCTCCCCGTTTTCCAGCAAATCCTCAAGCTCGCCCTCGGCGATCCCCCGTTGCGCCATCCGCTCCCGGGCATGGCGGGTAACATACACCTCTTTGCCAAACCGGGGGCTCCACTTCACAAGGGAGGACCCAATTCAGGGGACTCCATGAGACCACGCAGGCAAAAGGTGGTCTTGCCCACGGACACGCCCATGGCCTCGGCCAGTTCGCGCTGGGTGGCCTCGGGGTTGGCTTCCAGGATGCGGAGGAGGTGGTAGTGGGTGTCTTCGCTGGCCACGGCTTGTTCATCCGTTGAATGCATGCCTTGCATTGCACCACGGGGAGCGCAGGGGGGCAAACGGCTATTCGGCGTTTTCCCAGCCCCGCTCCCGGGCCCGGCGGCGGGCCTCGGCCTTCTCCTCGGGGTCCAGGCGGTCGCGGAAGGCCTCCAGGGCGTTCACGGCGCGCACGCAGCCGCCCTCGGCGGCCAGCAGGAACCACATGTAGGCGGTGACGAGGTCTTCGGGGACGCCGGTGCCGTTGGCGTAGAGGAAGGCGAGGTTGTTCTGGGCCTCGGCGTGGCCCTGCTCCGCCGCCCGGCGGTACCAGCGGGCTTGCATGGCCTTCCCCTCGCAATGTCCTGGTGCTTGGACCGTAGGGTGCCGATTTTGGTCCTGTGGGGGATCGCGGAGATCGCCCGCTGAAGCGGGCTCCTACGGGGACCCCAGGCAGGGGTAGGAGCCCGCTTTAGCGGGCGAATGCCGGAAGGGCCTACGGCGGTTCCGTTCAGGCGGAAATCGCCCGCTGAAGCGGGCTCCTACGGGTGCCGGTGGGCGGATGCAGGAGCCCGCTTTAGCGGGCGAATGCCGGAAGGGCCTACGGCGGTTCCGTTCAGGCGGAAATCGCCCGCTGAAGCGGGCTCCTACGGGTGCCGGTGGGCGGATGCAGGAGCCCGCTTTAGCGGGCGAATGCCGGAAGGGCCTACGGCGGTTCCGTTCAGCCCCCCTCGCCCTGAACGATCCGCTGCCGGTTGTTGCGCCAGAACTCGGCCAGGAAGGCCAGGAACACGGACAGAAACAGCCCCAGCACGAGGCCGAGGGCGAGGTTCAGGCGGGTGTTGGGGGAGACCGGGTCCTCGGAGAAGCGCGGGGCGAGCAGCATCTTGGTGGGCTGGAGGTTGCTCAGCTCCGCCTGCAGCTCGGAGAGCCGGGACTCCCGCTCCGAGATCTGGGTGCCCACGTCCGCGTAGAGGTCGCGCAGCGCCATGAGCTGCTGGTCCCCGCCCGGGCCGGCGCCGTCCCCCTGAAGCCGCTGGTCCATCCGGTCCGCCAGCTCCGAACGGCGCTCCCGCAAGTCTTCCAGGGTGGCCTCGACGCGCGCCGCTTCCTCCTCGACCCAGGAGCGCCGTTCTTCCAGCATTGTGTTGTGCTCCTCGATGACCTGCTGATTCACCGCCTCGAGGAACTCGGCGTAGGCGTCGGCGCGGACGGCCTCGGGGATCCGCGCCCGAATGACGCCGCCGCCCTGGGCCTCTACGGACCAGCCGGTCTCGTAGTCGATCTCCCGGTCGTCCTGTTGGAAAACGTCCTCCCCCACGACCCGGCCCAGGGACTTCATCTGCGCGGCCACGGACTCCGGATCGGCGATGTGGTCCTCCCCCACCGTCCCCACGCGGAGGTAGCTCTCCACCTGGTACTTGGCGGGCTGGAGCAACGAGAAGGCCAGGGCCAGCAGGAACACCGCCGCGGTCCCGCCGAAGATCAGCCAGCGCTGCCGGTAGAGCACCCCGGCGAGATCGGCCAGGTCGATCTCGTCCTCGGCAGCCCGCTCCACGTGCTCCCGCCGGTTCTCCACGTTCATCGTTCCCCTTTCGGAATTCCGTTGGCCCGCCAATCACGGTCCGGACCGTATCCCCATAAGTCCGGAAAGCTAGCATACCCAGGCGGCCTTGGAAATCAGCGCTCTCGCCGGGCGGCCCTGGGCTGGAGGAATGGCGCGGCCGCCTGCTCCCCTACGCCCGAGGCCGCTCCTTTGTGTACACTGGCCCGTTACACAGTCATCCCTGGAGGAATCCCTTGCGCATCGCCGCCAGCCTGGCCCTGCTGCTCTGCCTGGTTTCCCTGCCCGCCTTCGGCGAGGAGGTCCGGATCGAGCACGACGGCACCACCCTGAACGGCAACCTGGCCGGGGCGGAGTCCGCGGCCGATACCGACAAGCTTCTCCTTATCGTCCACGGCACCCGCGGCCACTTCGGCATGGACCTGATCCAGAACCTGCAGACGGGCTTGGCGAAGCGCGGCATCGCCTCTTTGGCCGTCAACCTCAGCCTCGGGGTGGACGACCGCCACGGCAAACGCGAGTGCGAGCCGGGCCACGACTACACCAACGCCGAGGCCCTGGCGGAGATCGGCGCCTGGATCGACTGGACGCAGGAGCAGGGGGTGGACCGGCTGGCCCTGCTCGGCCATTCCCGGGGCGGCAACCAGGTGGCCCGTTACATCGCCGACGAGCCCGCCGAGGCGGTGCGCGGGGCAGTGCTGCTGGCCCCCGCCACCTGGGACGAGAAGGCCGCGGCCGCGGCGTACGAGGAGCGCTTCGACACTCCCCTGGAGACCCCCCTTTCCCGGGCCCGTGCCATGGCGGAGGAGGGCCACGAGGACGCCTGGATGGAGGACGTGCCCTTCCTGTACTGCCCCGACGCCCGCGTCAAGGTGGCCAGCTTCCTGAGCTACTACGGCGGGGACGAGGCCCTGGACACCCCCTCCATCCTCCCCGAGGCCAAGCGGCCGGTGAAGCTCATGGTGGGCACCGAGGACGAGAACGTCCCGGACCTTCGGGAGCGCACCGAGAAACTGCGTGGGGAGGCGGACATCACGCGCCGGGTCATCCAGGGCGCCGACCACTTCTTCGAGGACGAGCCCACCGAGCAGGTGGTGGTGCAAACCGCGGAGTTTCTCTACCGCATCGGCTGGTAGCCGCCCGATCCCATGAGCCGCGCACTTCCCGATCCCATCCCCCACCGCGCGGGGAGGCGCTACCTGCCCCTGGTGGCGGCCTTCGCCGGCGCAGTGGCCCTGCACGCGGCCCTGGCCGCGGGGATCGTAAGCGTCTCGGCCGAGGCCCCGCGGCCGCGCTCGGGGCCGGATGGCTTCAACGTGGTCAGCCTGCCCGGGGAGGAGTCCGCAGAGCAGACCGCCGAGTCCGAGTCCGA
>NZ_JBKGZG010000067.1:0-6056 GCF_046545655.1 Thiohalorhabdus sp.
CGTGGGCGGGATTGCCCTTGTGGGAGCGGCCAATGGCCGCGACGCCGTTTCCGGCAAGGCCGCCCGGCCTATCCCTCCGCCCCCGCCGAGAGCCCGGCCGGCCCCTCCGGTCCTTCCTCTCCGGCGTACCCCTCCAGCAGCACCGCCCAGTCTTCGTCCTTGAAGTGGAAGTTCCCCGTCTCCCCGGCCAGCTTGTCCAGGGAGCGCCGCAGGCGCCGGAGGTTGGCCCGCTGCCAGCGACCGGCGGGGCGGCGCAGGCGGCCCCGGTCGAAGTCGAGCAGGTACACGCCGCCGTCCGCGTCCAGGAGGACGTTGTGGGCGTTGAGGTCCGGGTGCTCGGCGCCGGCGTCGTGGAAGCGGCGGATGGTGCGGCCCACCCGCTCCCAGCCGGCGGGGGCCAGGGCCTCGCCCTGGAGGATCTGCCCCAGGGTGCGGCAGCCGGGGAGGCGCGCCGTGGCCAGGTCGCCGCGGTAGGCGGGGCCGGCGCGCACCACCCGTGCCGCCACGGGCCGGGGCACGGGCAGCCCCAGGCGGTAGAGGTGGGCGAGCAGGCGCCACTCGCGCCAGGGGCGGGTGCGCTCCAGGGCGAGGCCGAGGTAGCGGTCCCGGGAGAGGTGCGCGATCCAGCCGCCGCGCCGGTAGTGGCGCAGCACCGCCTGCGTGCCGTCGGCGAGGGCGCGGAAACGGACGGCGCCCCGGCCCGGGTCCCCGGCGCCGACGGCGGGATCGTCCGCCCCCGCGCCCCGCTCGCCGCGGGGCCACAGCTCCTCCTGCGGGTTTTGCAGGGCGGAGGCGTCGTATAGAATGTGCTCGCCGCCTGCTGAGCGGGTCTTCGGCTCCAAGGCGCCTCTCCGTGCTGGCTTCCATCCCCGGCGCGGGGTCGCGGCCCATGGCCGGCGCCAGGGACCGGCCGAACCTCCGCACGGGGATACGAAGCATATCCGGCCTGGCGCCGGTAGGAAAGCGGCCCGGCCGGGCGGCCCCGGCCCCAACCGGACAGGCGACTCCCGGAAGACCCCATGACCAGCCAGCCCGACGCCCCCGCCCCGCCGGATAGCCTCTGCATCCTCCGCCTGTCCGCCATCGGCGACGTGACCCACGTGGTGCCCGTAGTGCGCACCATCCAGCGCCATTGGCCCGGGACCGCCATCACCTGGGTGGTGGGCAAGGTGGAGGCCGGGCTGGTGGGGGACCTGCCCGGGGTGGAGGTGGTGCCCTACGACAAGGGGGGCGGCCTGGGGGCGCTCCGCGACCTGCGCCGCCGCCTGCGGGGCCGGCGCTTCGACGCCCTGCTGCACATGCAGACGGCGCTGCGCGCCAACGTGGCCGCCCTGGGGGTGCGGGCGGACCTGCGCTTGGGCTTTGACCGGGAGCGGGCGCGGGACGG
Source organism: Thiohalorhabdus sp. (assembly GCF_046545655.1). Lineage (NCBI taxonomy): Bacteria > Pseudomonadati > Pseudomonadota > Gammaproteobacteria > Thiohalorhabdales > Thiohalorhabdaceae > Thiohalorhabdus > Thiohalorhabdus sp. The sequence continues at coordinate 1,388 of NZ_JBKGZG010000067.1, forward strand.
CCACGGGCTGTTCCTCAACCGCCGCGTCGCGCCCAATCCGCGCAGCCACGTCCTGGACGGCTTCTTCGACTTCCTGGAGGCGCTGGGCCTGCACGAGCGGGAGCTGCGCTGGGACCTTCCCGTGCCGGAGGAGGCCCGGGCCTTCGCCGCCGAGCACCTGCCCGGCGACGCCCCGGTGCTGGCCATCAATCCCTGCTCCAGCGTGCGCCCGCGCAACTGGCGCAACTGGCATCCGGAGCGCTACGCGGCGGTGGCCGATCACGCCGTCCGGGAGCACGGCATGCGGGTGGTGCTCACCGGCGGCCCGTCGCCGCAGGAGAAGGCCTACGGGGCGTCGGTGGCGGCGGCCATGGAGCACGATCCCATCGACCTGGTGGGGGAGACCTCCCTGAAGGAGCTCCTGGCCGTGCTGGAGCGCTCCACGGCCCTGGTGGCCCCCGATACCGGGCCGGCCCACATGGGCACCGCCGCGGGGATTCCGGTGATCGGCCTGTTCGGCACCTCCAACCCCCTGCGCACCGGGCCGTACCTCAGCCAGCGGTGGGCGGTGAACCGCTACCCGGAGAACCTGGCCGCTTTCGCCGGCACCAGCCTGGAGGAGGCCCCCTGGGGCCAGCGCGTGCGAAGCCCGGAGGCCATGAGCGCCATCCAGGTGGCCGACGTGACGGACAAGCTGGACGCGGTGATGGCCGAGGCCGCGGAGGCATTGGGCGTGTAGGAGCCCGCTTCAGCGGGCGAACCGCCAATGGCCCCAGCGGCTTGTGGGAGCGGCCAGGGCAGCCGCGACCTGCCGAAGAAGGCGCATCCGTCGCGCCCGCTGGCCGCTCCCACAAAAGCATTCCGGCCCAGAAGGGCCACTGTGGGAGCGGCTACCAGCCGCGACCATGCGGCGGCATCCTCCGGGCCTGCCGGGGTCGCGGTGGCGGACCGCGCCCAAAAAAACGCTCCCGCAATAAACGGGCTGAGCCATCCCGGAAAGCGTGGGGTAGCAAAGAGGGGAATCCAGTCAATGAAGGTAATCTACGTAACCGGCCTGGGCCGCAGCGGCACCACGCTGCTGGACGTGCTGCTCAACGCCCACAGCGGCATGGCCGGGGTGGGGGAGGTGCACAAGCTGCGGGGCTTCGCGCGGCTGCAGCGGTGCAAGAACCCGCAGAGCATCGACCGCATCGGCAACTCCTGCGCCTGCGGGGCCGAGGACATCTGGCAGTGCCCCTTCTGGACCCGGGTGAACGCGGAGCTGGAGGAGCGCTACGGCCGCAGGCTCGATGACCTGGATCTGGAGGCCAGGAACCGGGCCACCTTCCGGCGGGACAACTACGAGCTGTTCGCGGCGGTGGCGGCGGTCAAGGGCGTGGACTACGTGGTGGACTCTTCCAAGCGCGTGAGCCGGCTGCGCCGCCTGCTGAAGCACCCGGACCTGGAGGTCATACCCGTCCACGTGATGCGCAATCCCAAGGGCCGGGCCAATTCCGTGCGGCGGCGCAAGGGGCAGATATTCCGGCCCACCTTCCAGTATTCCTACCGCTCCCTGCGCCTGTTCGCCCTCCTGTTCAAACGCCTCCACATCGTGGTGCGGTATGAAAACCTCGCCAGCGCGCCGGAGGAGGAGATGCGCCGGATCATGAAGCAGATCGGCCTGGAGTTCGAGCCGGCCCAGGTGAACGACTGGGCCAGCCAGGACAACCACAACCTGGCCGGCAACGGCGTGCGTGCGGCGAAAAGTAGCGAGATCGCGCTGCGGGAGACCTGGCGGGAAGACCTGAGCCTTGCCCAGCGGGCCGGGATCGACCTGCTTTCAATCCCGGGGCGGACGCTGAACTGGCTGAAGGAGCTTCGCTGGCGGTGGGCGGGGCACGAGGCGGCCTCCTCCTGAGGCCCATCCGAGCTGGAGGGGTCGCGGCTGGTAGCCGCTCCCAAAGGAGTCCTCGTCCGAGCTAAGCCGCGACTCTCCCCAGCCTAGTCGAAGGTGTATCCCAGGTTGTCGATGTCCTGCCGGAAGTGCTTCTCGATGAGGCCGTAGGAGTAGTCCGTGTAGTAGGTGCGGTAGTCGGTGCGGTTCTTGGCCTGGCGCTTGTGCGGGAGCTCCGGGACCTTGGGCAGGCCGATGCGCCGGCAGGCCTCGTAGTAGTCCTCCACCAGGTTCTCGTAGCGCCCCAGGAAATCCACGATCTGGTTGCCGTTGAAGTCCATGAGCGAATGCCACTGGGGCTCGATGGAGGCGTCCACGATGTAGTGGTAGGGCCGCTCGGGGTCCTCCAGCTTCCAGTGGAGGAAGGAGTCGAAGTCCTCGATCCCCTCCAGCAGGTGGGGCCGCTCGCGGGCGATGTGGTACCAGGAGCTCACCTGCAGGTCCCAGGGGTTGCGCACGAAGGCGAACTTGAACAGGGACTCGAAGACGTCCTTGGGCAGCATCTCCTGGGCGGTGATGGCCTTGGCGTGGCGCGGGATGCGCACCCCGAGCCGGCGCCCGAGGAGGCCGCTGAGCCTGCGGCAGAGGAACTGGGGGTAGTAGAGGGGGTCCCGCCACCGGTAGCCGTCCAGGGCCGTGCGGACGCTGGTGCCGCCGGTCTTGGCGAGGTGGACGAACAGGAAGCGGTAGCGGTAGGAGTACAGCATCGAGGGTCCCCTTGGGACGGTGGATGGGGCCGGTCAGGGCGTGATGCCCAGCACCTCCAGGTAGCGTCGGGCGCTCTCCGCGTCCCGGTAACGGTTTCCCCCGCTGCGCAGGAAGTCGGTCGGCAGCGGATCCTCCAGGGTGGCCGCCATGGCCTCGGACAGGGCCGCCGGATCCCCCACCGGGACCAGGGGGCCGTAGCGGCCGTCCTCCAGGATCTCCCGCGGGCCGCTGGGGCAGTCGGTGGACACCACGGGCGTCCCCAGGGCCAGTGCCTCGGTGAGGGCGTTGGGGGAGCCCTCCCAGGCGGAGGAGAGAACGAACAGGTCGGCCCGGCGCATGTAGGGGTAGGGATTGTCGGTGAAGCCCGGCATGTCCAGGGACTCGGTGATCCCCAGCCGGGCGGCCAGGCCTTCCAGCTCCTCCCGGTCCGGTCCCTCGCCCAGGATCACGAGCCGGGCCGGGCGTTGCTCCCGGAGCCGGGCGAAGGCCTCCAGAAGGGTGGGGAAGTCCTTCTGCCGGTTCAGGCGACCCACCGCGAGGATCCGGGCAGAATCGTCCTCCGTCCTCAGCTCCATCCAGGGATGCTCGGCCTCCTCGGCTGCGCGGTCCTCCAGCGCCGGGGTGACCACCGGATTGGGGAGGACGTGGATGGCGGAGCGGGGTAGGCCCGTGATCCCGGCGGTGTCCTCCGCAACCCCCTCCGAGACGGCAATCACCGCGTCGGCCTTGTGGTAGGCCCGCCGCATGGGGAGGGTGCGCAGCCACCTGCGCACCCGGGACTTGCCTTCCAGGGATTGGGAAAGGTTGTTGCCCAGGCGTACGGCCAGGCAGGAGGGCGCCCCCGCCAGCTTCCGCGCCCGTAGCGCGATCCGGTTGGCCCGGTCCTTGGCCGCCAGCAGGGCATCCGGCCGCTCCCGGCGCAGGTAGCGCGCCAGGCCCGGCAGGCTGGACCAGGTGTGGCGGGCCTCCAGGTCCACCACCCGCACCCCCTCCGGGATGCGGTCGGCGTGGCCGCCGTCCACCCGGGCCCGGACGAGGTCCACCTCCACCCCGAGCCGGGCGATGGCGCCGGCGAGGTTGACCATCATGTGCTCGACGCCGCCGTCCCCGGAGAAGGAGAGGAAGATGGCGACACGTTGGGGCCGGGCCATGGCGCAGCTCGGTACCAATTGGAAAAGGGGAAAAGAAAGCGGAAGTCTACCGGATCGCTATGGGGGCCACAATGCGCCCCCGGCGGCTCATCGGCTAGGGGGCGTACCCGAAGGCGCCCAGGCGTCCGGAATGGGACTGGGCGAGCCGGCTGAGATCCGGAGAGGCCCGGTAGGCGAAGGCCCGCCCCGGATCGAGGTGGGCGGTAAGGGCCTGGAGCCGGTCCCCGTCCAGCTCCAGCCCGCAGAATTCCGCCACTCGGGCGAGCTCCCGGGCCGGCTCCTGGAGGAAGGTCTCGTAGCTCAGGGAGAGGCCCTGATCCCCCAGGCGCTCCATGTGCGCCCGCCCCTGAGTCACGTATTCCTCCCACAGGGCGAGGGCCTCCTCGTTACTGGCCAGGCGCGGGGTGTCCAGGAGGTCCGACTTCTTGGTCACGAACCGGTACAGGAGACGGCGGCGACGGAAACGCTTCCGGGTGCGCTCCAGGGAGCGGGCGCGGCGAACGGTGAGGCTCGCCGCCACGTCCACGCCGTGGCGCTCCATGTGGATCACCCGGGCATCGGGGAAGAGCTCCAGCCACAGCGGCAGGGTGAAGGTGTTCCGCGGGTCCTTCCAGCCCCACAGGGCCGGGGCTCCGGGCAGCAGCCCTCGCGGTCCCCAGTATCCCAGGGCGCGCGGGCCGTTCAGCTGGGTCTCCAGGTACTCCCGGGCCAGCTCGCGGGAAGGGGGATCGTCAAGGAGGTGGCGAATGGGCCCGGGATGCGTCCAGGAGCCCCCGGCCTGGGCCAGCACCCAACGGTTTAGGCGCCGGAAGAAGAGGGCCTCGTCGTTCCGGCCCAGCCGGCGGCCGATATAGACCCCCGCCTCCCGCAGGAGTCCGGCGAGCATGCTGGTGCCCGA
>NZ_JBKGZG010000068.1:0-5524 GCF_046545655.1 Thiohalorhabdus sp.
CGGGGCGTTCTCGATGCCGCCGGCGGCGGAGACGTGGGCACCAAGCTGCATGGGGGACCTCCGTTGGATGTCCCCCCATTCTGCCATACCCGGCCGCCCTCAGACCTCGTGTCGCGCCCCGATGGCGTAGTAGACGGTCTCCAGCAGCGGCAGGACGATCCAGTCGTCGTGGGGGAAGCGCATGATGAGGAAGAAGCCCCAGATGGAGAGCAGGGTGCCCACGTACTGCGGGTGCCTGAGCAGGGAGAAGGGGAAGCCCTCGATCCAGCGGACCTGGTGGCCCAGCTGGGCGCCGTAGAAGACCCCGGTGGTGCCCAGCTGCCGGAAGACGGTGAGGTTGAGGACCAGGCCGGCGAGGAGCAGCAGGCCGCCCACCGTCCCGCTGACGGCGTCGGCGGTGGGCAGGGGCAGCAGGTCGCCGCTGAACAGGGCGCACCAGCCCAGGAAGACCGCCATCTGCACCACCTTGAAGAGGTAGAAGAGCCGGTGGAGGACCTGGACGGGCCGACCCAGCACCCTGAGGGCCGAGCGTTCGCAGACGGTGGACCAGCGCTCCGGGTAGTGGGAGATGTAGTAGTAGGTAAGCCGCTCGAGGCTGAGCAGGACGGCGGCGATGATGAATGCCCAGACGATCATGGTGGCAGGCCTTCCCCCTGGTGGCGTGAATGGATGACCGCCCCCGCCTCGGGGAGCGATGGCGCCCACTATCGGGGACGAACGGTTTCGAAACCGTTTCAGCGCTCCGTCTCCTGCCATCCAGCGGAAACATAACCGGCGTACGCTCCCCCGAATCTCTCGCCGACCGGGTACGAGCTTGACCCCCAGAACGCTGGTCAGCCGCCTCACGCGGCTGGAACGCCTGAACTTCCTGCTGACCAACCGGATCCCGCGCCGCTGGGCCACGCTCTTCATGGGCTGGTTCAGCCGCATTCGCCACCCGTGGGTCCGCCGCCCGTCCATCGCCATCTGGCAGCTCTTCGCCGGGGACCTGGCCCTGCACGAGGCGCGCAAGCAGCACTTCGAGAGCATGCAGGACTGCTTCACCCGCGAGCTGCGCCCCGGCGCCCGCCCGCTGGATCCCGATCCCGACCGGCTCATCAGCCCCTGCGACGGCGAAGTGGGCGCCCACGGACCGGTCAATGGTACCGAGGTCTTCCAGGCCAAGGGCTATCCCTACTCCCTGGAGGAGCTGCTGGAAGACTCGGAGATGGCCGAGCGCTACCGGGACGGGATCTTCGTCACCCTGCGGCTGCGCGCGAGCATGTACCACCGCTTCCACGCCCCGGCGGACTGCCGGCTGGAGGGCGTGACCTACATCCCCGGCGACACCTGGAACGTGAATCCGGTGGCCCTGCGGCGGATCGACCGCCTCTTCTGCCAGAACGAGCGTGCCGTCCTGGAGCTGGAGCCGGCCGACCACCAGCCGAAGATCGCCCTGGTCCCGGTGGCCGCCATCCTGGTCGCCAGCCTGCGCCTCCACTGCCTGCCGGAGGCCCTGGACCTGCGCTACCGCGGGCCGCGTCACCAGCCCTGCAACGCGACCTACCAGCGCGGCGAGGAGCTGGGCTACTTCCAGCAGGGCTCCACCATCATCGTCCTGGGTGAGCGGGGCTGGGCGTTCAGCGCCGGGGTGGAGGAGGGGGCGACCCTGCGCATGGGCCAGCCGCTGCTGGAGCGGGCCCCGTAACCGGCGGGTAGCCCGCTGTTAAAAAAACGGTAACCGAATGGCAATACCGTAGTCGCAAACCCGACCACAGCAAGACCCACCAGGGGAGAAGACCCATGAAGGTACTGCATGAACTCCGGGAACAGCGGTGGGACGACCACCGGTACTACCACCAGAGCCGGGTGAACCAGTCGCTGCACCTGCTCAGCGCCCTGAGCTTCCTGGTGAGCTACGCTTTCCTGCTCATCAACCCGGTGGTCTCCGCCCTGGTGGGCTGGTTCGTCGCCATGGTGCCGCGCCAGGTGGGCCACTTCGTCTTCGAGCCCAAGGACTACGACGGCGTGAACCAGGCGACCCACGAGCACAAGGAGCGCATCAAGGTCGGCTACAACCTCCGGCGCAAGGTGGTCCTGCTCGCCCTGTGGGGGCTCTCGCCGGTGGCCCTGATGGTGCAGCCCGACCTCTTCGGCCTGTTCCAGCCGCACACCAACGGCTCGGGCTTCCTCTACAACCTCTCCCTGCTCTGGATTGGCCTCGGCGTCGGCGCGCTGCTCTTTCGCACCGTGCACCTGTTCTTCCTCTACGACATCACCACCGGCCTGGTCTGGTTCCTGAAGATCCTCACCGACCCCTTCCACGACCTGAAGATGTACTACAAGTCGCCCTTCTACCTCCTCAGGGGCCAGCTCCTGGACCCCATGCCGGAGGTGGCCGCCCGGGCGGAGATGGATGAGCACGCGACCGAGCAGGGGCGAGCGTAGGCAACTCGCATCCCGGCGAGAGTCAGCGCAAGGTCAGGCGGCCGCCCACTCGTCGCCGGCGTGGGTAAAGGGCTGCTGGGCGGTCTGTGCATGCCGTGGCGCATCGTGAACGCGCCGAAGGGTGTCGGAGACCGGCTGCGTGGCATCCAGCCAGGCCTCGGCCTCGATGCGGAGAAGCCGGTCCGTGTAGCTCGGTAGCGCCTTCTCGGGGTTTCGTTCGGCGAGGCTCACGGTCTGTTCGGTCACTCCGAGCAGGTCGGCCAGGCGGCCCTGGGTCAGGCCCATCTCCAGGCGCAGGAACCGCAGCTCGCGGCCGCTCAGGGCGGGCACGTTCTCGACGACCCAGCGGGCGATGGTGCGATGGAGATTGTCCACGTCCGCAATGCTCACGGTCTCCCCGAAGGGGCCCTCTTCGAGCTCATAGCCGTTAGCGAGATAGATGTACGGCAGACCGCATTCCCTGTAGTGGTACATGGTTACCCCCGCATTGCGGTGATGACATTCAGGACGATGGGGTCGCCATCCGGCGCAAATCCGATCACAACCTGCACTTGCCCCGAACCCTCCATCCTGGCTTCGAGATGGCCGGGAGCCTTGAGGGAGGGGGCCGGAGGCTCCGCGAAGGTCCCTCGACGCAGTACATCGAGGACCTCTCGCATCATGATCTCGCGTTCCTCCATTCGCTCGCGGGCGTGACGGGTCAACCTGACGCGTTCGGAGTGTGCTGCTGCTTCCTGGATCTGCTTGCGGAGCTGTTCCGGCGAGCCTCGTCCTTGGCCCATAAATTTTATGCCTCCTTGCGGGGGTTGTCACGGTGCGGACGAATCAGTCTCGCACACCGGGAAGCCCGTCTGGAGGTATGATGGCCGCGTCGCCTTCCGGCGGATGTCAGGCCCCGGAGTCCATGCGCGGGGCGTCGGGCATCCGGCGTCCCAGCCCCGCCGCGACCATCTCCCGCAGGACCTGGCGCTTGATGGCCTTGTTGGTCAGGCCCTCCGGCGTCGACCACCAGCCGTCGCCGCGCATGGCCTCCGCCGCCGCCAGGAAGCGGGTGCGTACCTCCTCAAAGTCGGCCTCCGGGAAGTCGTGGCTCCAGATGAGGCGCCCGGTGCCGGTCCAGCCCAGGTGCAGGCCCTCCGCCCGGAGGTAGTACTGGAACATCCAGTGGTAGCGGCCGGGCCGGGTGTAGAGGACGCTCCAGACCGAGACCATGTTCTCGATGCGAAGCGGCAGCTCCCGCTCGGCCAGGTCGCGGTTGAGGGCGGCCGCCCGACGGTCCCAGGTCCCTTCCAGGTCGTCGTAGAGCGCGTCGATCCCCGGCTCCTCCAGCCGCCGCAGGAAGGCGTTCATGGCGGTCATCACGTAGGGGTGGGCGTTGAAGGTCCCGCGGGCGAAGCAGATATCGGTGGGCCGGTGGTCGCGGTAGCGCTTCATCAGGGCGGCGCTGCCGCAGAGGACGCCCACCGGGAGCCCGCCGCCCAGGGTCTTGCCGTAGGTCACCAGGTCGGCGCGCACGCCGAAGTACTCCTGGGCGCCGCCCCGGGCCAGCCGGAAGCCGGAGAAGATCTCGTCGAAGATGAGCGGGATCCCGCGCTCGGTGCAGACGGCGCGCACCTGGTGCAGCCATTCGGTGTAGGCGGTGCGGTCGTAGGCGCAGGCGCGGTCGCCGGCCATGAGGGTGGCGTCCCCCGGCGCGCCGCCGTTGGGGTGGAGGGCCTGCAGCGGGCTCACCAGGACGCAGGCGATGTCCCTGCGGGTGCGCAGGACCTTCAGGGTGTCGTCGTCCATGTCCTTGAGGGTGTAGACGTCGTCCACCACGCGCTGGCTGCCCACCCCCGGCTGCACCCCGTCCCACCAGCCGTGGTAGGAGCCGCAGAAGCGCACCAGGTGGGAGCGGCCGGTGTGGTAGCGCGCCAGGCGCACCGCCTGCATCACCGCCTCGGTGCCGGACATGTGAAAGGAGACCGCCTCCAGCCCGGCGATCTCGCGCAGTCGCTCCACGTTGTCGGTGATGACGGGGTGGTAGGGGCCGAGGACCGGGCCCAGGGGCTGGGCCTGCTCGAAGCTCGTGGCCAGGCACTGCTTGTAGAAGTCGTAGCCGAAGACGTTGACCCCGTAGGAGCCGGAGAGGTCGTAGGCCCAGTTGCCGTCGGCATCCCGGATCTGCGTGCCACGGCTCTCGGTGGCGATGTTGCCCAGCGGGAGGTGCTCGCGCACCAGGTTCCGGAAGGGGAAGGGCACCCGGTAGGCGTTGATGAACGCCAGGTCGGCGATGGCCGGCTCCAGTGCCTCGGTGGTCTCCAGGCTCCGGGGCGCGCGCTCCCGGAAGAGCCGCGCCAGCCGTTCGAAGCCCGCCCGCCGCCGGGCGACGATGGCCTCCGGTGCCCCGTCGCGGCCGAAGGCCGCCTCCTCCCGGAACTCGTAGAAGGGCACCCGCCGGGCCACGCGCCGGGACATCTTGCTGTGCCCCCGCAGGGAGGGGTGCTTGGCCCGGGACAGGCGCAGGCGCACCTGGGCTCGGCGCAGGACCACCAGGGTCAGGACGGCGAGGGCGAGATAGAGCCAGGGGGCGGGCAGCATGCGTTCTCCGACGGCGAGCAGGGTCCACCGTCATCATCGCGTAATCATGTGAACGCCTTTTGACACCCCACCCCCCGACAGGGAGGGACGGCGCCCCGTTCGGGTGGATTGCGAACCGACAACAGGGGTCAAATCTCACATCTTCAATAATTCGCTACCCGGGCGCCCCGTCCACCCGCGGGCGCAACAGCATCGGGCCCAGGCCGGCCAGCAGCCCACCGAAGGCGAGGAGCCAGAGCGTCTGGGCAGTGGCCATGGCCGTCGGGACGAAGGCCGGGGCCAGCAGGGGCGTGGCTACCCGCACCAGGGCGGCGAGGGTGACCACCGCAAAGACCAGGCTCGGCCAGTGCGGGGGTGCAGGACGCCGCTCTGCTGCCGGAGCTGGTCGGCCGCCATGATCGGTCGGGCCAGGGCGATCACCAGCGCGACCATGAAGGCCAGATCGGCCGTGCCGGATACCATCAGGCCGCCCGTTCCCAGCGGCCCGGCCAGACGCCCTGCCAGCCACAGCCCCGCC
>NZ_JBKGZG010000069.1:0-5212 GCF_046545655.1 Thiohalorhabdus sp.
GGTGGCCGGCGAGACCGTGGGCGCCATCGGCCCCGGGCTGGCGGTGCTGGTGGGCGTGGAGCGGGGGGACGGCGCGGCCCAGGCGGAGCGCCTCCTGGAGCGCCTGCTGGGCTACCGGGTCTTTCCCGACGAGGAGGGCCGCATGAACCGTTCTTTGCGCGACACCGGCGGCGGCCTGCTGCTGGTGCCTCAGTTCACCCTGGCCGCCGACACCCGGAAGGGCACCCGCCCCAGCTTCGGCACCGCGGCCCCGCCGGAGGAGGGGGAGCGCTTGTTCGGTTCCCTCCTGGAGCAGGCACAGGGTGCCCATGCTCCGGTGGCGGCGGGGCGCTTCGGGGCGGACATGCAGGTGGCCCTGGTCAACGACGGCCCGGTGACCTTCTGGCTCCGGGTTCCGCCGGAGCAGGGGGGGTGAGGGCATGATCCGGTCCCGGCGCGCCTTCCTGGGCCTATTGGCCGGCGCCCCCATGGTCCTTTCCACCGGAAGGGGGTGGGCGGCCGGCGGGCGGGCCTACGGCGAGGTGACCCGCGCACGGCCCGTGCGCCTGCCCGCCGACCACGCCGCCCATCCGGATTTCGCCATCGAGTGGTGGTACTTCACCGGCTTCCTGGAGCTGTCCGATGGCGGCCGGCGCACCTTCGAGGTGACCTTCTTCCGCAACCGGCCCGAGCCGGGGCCCTGGGAGGACAACCCCTCGGCCTTCACCCCGCGGCAGGTGATCAGCGCCCACGCCGCCCTGGCCGACCCGGCCACGGAGGACTTCCGCCACTGGCGGCGCCTGGCACGGGTCGGTGTGGACGGCGGACGGGCGGAGGCGGGCCGCCTGAGCGTGGGCATCCGCGACTGGCGGCTGGAGGAGGGTCCGGAGGACGTTTGGCGCCTGCGCCTGGGCGGCGACCCCGGCCCCTGGGACATGCGCTTGCGCCCCACGGGCGAGGCGGTCCTCCAGGGGCCCGCGGGGGTGAGCGCCAAGAACGCCAGCGGCTCGGTGGCGAGCTACTACTACACCTATCCCGCCATGGCGGTGGAGGGCACCCTGCCGGTGGACGGCGAGGCGCAAGAGGTGGAGGGCACCGCCTGGTTCGACCACGAGTGGACCTCCACCTTCCTGCCCGAGGGCACGGCGGGCTGGGACTGGGTGGGGCTGCGCTTCGACGATGGCGGCGGTCTCATGGCCTACCGCTTCCGCGACTCCGAAGGCCGGACGGCCTACGCCGCCGGCACCCGCATCCGCCCCGATCGCTCCGTGGCGCATCTGGGTCCCCAGGAGGTCCGCTGGCGGCCCCTGCGCGAATGGACCTCCCCGGACACCGGTCACACCTACCCGGTGGCCTGGGAGATCCGCGCCGGCGAGCTCACCCTGCGGGTGGAGCCCCTGTTCGACCACCAGGAGATGCGCGGCACGGGGCCCTACAATCCCACCTACTGGGAAGGCGCCATGCGGATCTCGGGGGACCGGCAGGGGGAGGGTTTCCTGGAGATGACCCGGTTGGGCGCCGAAGGGGCGGGCTAATCCGGCTCTGGTCACGGGTGCGTTGAAAATGCGCGGATCGCCTTTAAGAGGCGCCGTGAGCACCTGAATGCGAACAGAAAGCCAGAAACGCCGGGCAGGGTTACGTCTTTTCCTGCCGGGCCTTCCAGGCCGCCAGCCCGCCGTGTAGGACCCGGACGTTCACGCCCATCTCCGCCAGCGCCCAGCCCGCCAGGGTGGAACGGCCCCGGCCGCCGCAGTAGACCACCACCGGCTGGTGGGGCCGCTCCAGATGCTCCTCGATCTGGGCCTCCAGCTTGTCCCGGGCCAGGTTGACGGCCCCGGGGATGTGGCCCTGGGCGTATTCCTCCGGCCGGCGAACGTCCACGATCAAGGCCCCGTCCGCCTCCAGGCCGGGAAGGTCCCCGGGCTCCAGGTGCGGGACGCGGGCCTCGATCTCCTCCAGCAGCTTCTCGTAGCCTTGCGCCATCCTTGCTACTTCCTGACTTTGCAATGGACCGTAAAGCCGGTGGGGGCTTCGGCCGGGATGCGAACGTTGCTCATGAGGATTCCTCCGAAACGGGTTAAAGCTGCGGGGCCGGGTTCAGGCGCGGGTGGGTCTCCTCGGCGGCGAGCAGCACCCAGAGGCCCGACAGCCCCATGGCGACGGCGGTGAGCCAGAACCCCGTCTCCAGGGCGCCGGTGGCGTCGGCGGCGAGGCCGATGGCCAGGCCGCCGATGCCGTAGCCGGTGTCCCGCCAGAAGCGGTAGACGCCCAACGACGAGCTCCGCCAGTTGGGGTGGGAGATGTCGCTCACCGCGGCGATGAGGGTGGGGTAGAGCAGGGCCATGCCCACCCCGGCCACCGCGGCGGTGGCGCACCACAGCCAGAAGCCCTCCACCAGCAGGGTGGCCGCCACCCCCGCGCCGCAGATCCACATGCCGGCGACGATGGGGCCCTTGCGGCCGATTCGGTCGGAGAGGGGGCCGGTCCACAGCTGGCTGGCGCCCCACACCACGCCGAACACGCCCACCACCCAGCCGATGGCCACCACGGTGAGCCCCTGGGCGTGCAGCCAGGCGGGGAAGAAGGCCCACACCAGGGCGTCCACGAACTTCTCCACGCTGCCCGCCTGGGACAGGGCGGCGAAGGTGCGGTGGCGGAAGGAGACCAGGGTGAAGATCTCCCCGGTGCCCGGATGGTCGGAGACGTTTTCGGGGAAGCGCGGCCGGGGCCCCTTGTGGGTGCCGCTGGCGTGGGCGTGGGCCTCGGCGCGCGCCCAGTGCAGGGTCTCGGCGGCGAACCACCAGGCGGTGGCAAGGGCCACCAGGGCCACGGCCAAGCCGAACAGGAACAGCGCCCAGCGCGGGTCCATGTCCGCCGCCAGGTAGCCGGTGACCACACCCGCGATGGCCACGCCGGTGTAGCCGGCGAACTCGTTGAAGCCGGTGGCCAGGCCGCGCTGCTCGGCGCGGGTGATGTCGGCCTTGGAGGTGACGGTCATGGACCAGGCGAAGCCCTGGTTCACGCCCAGCAGGACGTTGGCGGCGACGATCCAGTCCCAGGAGGGGGCGTAGAGGATCATGAAGGGGATGGGCAGCGCCGCCAGCCAGCCCCATAGTAGCACCCGGCGCCGGCCCACCCGCTCCGAGAGGCGCCCGGCCACGAAGTTCAGCGCCCCCTTCACGAAGCCGAAACTGATGATGAAGGCCATGAACAGGAGGTAGGAGCCGGGCGCGAGGCCGAACTCCTCCTCGGCCAGCGCCGGCACCACGTTGCGCTGCAGGCCGATGGTCAGGCCGACGAAGAAGACCTGCAGCATCTGGAAGGTGAACTGGCCCAGGTTGGCGCGGATGCCGTGGATGTAGGCGCCGTGTGGGCCCGGCCCGTTGCGATCCGCCATGGTCGCTCCCGTCCGGGTTGTGAGGGTCCTCTGGGAACCGTATCAGACGGGCCGGACGATGGGTCGCTGGGGTAATGCGGGCAGGCCAAGGGGGTGAGCCGCCGGGCCCGAAGGGCTACCCTGTGCGCCCCTTCGGCAGCAAGGTACCCCAATGAGCCTGGCCACCATCGCCTCCACCTTCGCCGTCCTGTTCGTCGCCGAGCTGGGCGACAAGACCCAGCTCGCCCTGGTGGCCCTGGCCGCGAGCACCGGCGAGACCCTGGCGGTGTTCATTGGCGGAACCCTGGCCCTTTGGCTGGTGTCGGTGCTCGGAGTGGTCGTGGGCGCCACCCTGCTGCGCCGCGTCCCGGCGGTCTGGGTGCACCGGGTGGCGGCGGTCCGCGACCCTGTAAAATGGAGCCGGCGGGGCGCCCAAGAACCCGAAAGATCCCGAGCCCGAGGAGGCAACCGTGAGCGGATGCTGTAGCGGCGATTCCTGCGCCCCGGCCGCCACCAACCAGCGGCAGTCCCGCATCCTGAAGGCGGTGCTGGGCATCAACACGGTCATGTTTGGCGTGGAGCTCACCGCCGGGCTGCTGATCGGCTCGGTGGCCCTGCTGGCCGACTCCCTGGACATGCTCGGCGACGCCCTCACCTACGGGGTGAGCCTGGCGGTGGTGGGCGCTAGCGTCCGCAAGCGGGCCGGGGCCGCCCTGTTCAAGGGCTTGATCATGCTCGCCTTCGACCTGTTCATCCTCGGCCAGACCGCCTACCGGGCCTTCCTGCCGGAGCTGCCCGCGGCCATGCCCATGGGGGCGGTGGCCGCGCTGGCCCTGGCCGCCAACCTGGTGTGCTTCGCCCTGCTGTGGCGCCACCGGGGTGAGGACCTCAACATGCGGTCGGTGTGGCTGTGCTCGCGCAACGATCTGTTCGCCAACACCGGGGTGATCCTGGCCGCCGGTGCGGTGGCGGCGACCGGGACCCGGTGGCCGGACCTGCTCATGGGGGCCCTGATCGCGGGGCTGTTCCTGCGCACCGCCTGGGCGGTGCTGGCCGAGGCTGCGGGGCAGCTCCGCGCCCCGCAGCCGGGGGAAACCTGAACGGGAAGAGGGACGGTTCCGGTGCCCCGGAGGAGGTCCCGGGCACCGTAGGTGGCCTGCCTAGTCCCGGTGCTTGGAACCGTGCCTGCCCTTGCCACCCCCCATGTGCTTCTTGTGCATGCGCTTCTTCATCTGCTTCAGCTTCTCGCGCTGCTCCTCGTTCAGCACACCCATCATCTCGTTCCGGGTGCGGACCTTCTCCTGGAGGATGGTCTTCTTCTTCGCCGAGATCTGATCGTGGATCCGCCCCACCTCCTCGGGGCTGGGCTCGTCCTTGTGCATCTCCTGGCCCATCTGCCAGCGCAGCTGCTGCATCTCCACCTTGGTGCCCGCCATATGCTCGGCGAGCTCCTTGTGGATGTCGGTCATCTTCTCGACTTGCTCCTCGTCAAGATCCAGGGCGTGCATGACCTTCATCATCATGCCGCCTTTCATCATGCTGCTGCCGCCCATCATGCCCATGCCGCCCTGACCCATCATCATGCCCGATTTGCCATCGTCGCCGGCAAGGGCCGGGGTGGAAAGGGTTACCGCCACGGCGCCGAGGGCGGCGAGTATATTGCGAAGCTTGGAATCCATGTTCTACCTCCTCAGATTATTAGCCTCTCTCATTTACCCTGCGTGCTCGGATTGAGTGAGTCCAGGGCTTGGTCCGTTAAGCTCTCAATATGCCAAAGGGTTAGGCTCGTTGTTTGAACGGGGCTGGAGTTGACCCGAATTCGTGGACACCCAATCCTTTGGCAGGAAGGAGTGATCC
>NZ_JBKGZG010000070.1:0-5055 GCF_046545655.1 Thiohalorhabdus sp.
GGCCCGCGAGCTGGGGCTCGCGGCCAGGTCGTTGAAGATCATGCCGGTTACCCGCCCCCGGTGCTGCTGGATCCGCTTCACCGTCTCCTCCAGCTCCTCCATGCCGTTCTGTCCGGCCCGCGCCACCAGGAAGGTGGCGCCCGCCTGGTCCGCCATGATGGTCGCGTCCGTGACGGCCATCACCGGGGGCGCGTCCAGCAGCACGAGGTCGTACTGCCCCCGCGCCTGCTCCAGCACATCCTGAAAGCGCTCGGTCATGAGCAGCTCGGAGGGGTTGGGCGGGATGGTGCCGGTGGGGAGGAAATCCACCGCATTGTCTCCGCAGCGGCGCACCACCCGATCCAGAGTGGCCGCGGCGCAGGTCACCGTCCACCACCAGGGGGCGCCGGCCGCCCTGGGCGAGCACGGCGGCGACGTTCACCAAAACGAAGGTCTTGCCCGCGTTGGGAGAGGCCCCGGAGACCAGCACCACGTTGTTGTCCGTCTCCATGAGGCCGAACTGCAGGCTGGTGCGCAGGCTCCGGAAGGCCTCCGCGGGCGGGCCTTCCGGCTCGTCGCGCACCAGGATGGGCAGGGGCTCCCCAGCCCGTTGGCGCCGCCGCTTCTCTTTTTCCATTAAACCGCTGTGCGGGATCACCGAATACACGGGGATGCCCAATCCGGTCTCCAGCTCGTTGGGGTCTTCGATGCCCCGCCGCAGGGCCCAGCGGACGAGCACCAGCCCCGTACCCAGGAACAGACCCAGCACGCCGCTGAGCGCCCCAACCAGCCCCTTGCGGGGCTTGACCGGACTGCCCGGCGGGGCCGCGTAATCCACCACCCGGACGTTGCCCACGGTGCCCGCCTTGGCCACCCGCAGCTCCTCCGCCTCGTTGAGCATGGAGGTGTAGACCTCCGTGCTCACCTCCACCTGCCGGCGCAGCTTGAACACCTCCTGCTGGGTGCCGGGGAGGCCGCTTACCCGGCTCTCCAGCTCCCGCTTCTCCTCCCGCAGCTGGGCTACCTGGGCGTCGATCGCCTGCATGCGGGGGTGCTGCGGTCCGAAGTTCTTGGCCTCCTCCGCCCGCTTGGTCTGGAGCTGGGAGACCTTGCTGTCCACTTCCACCAGCTGCTCCAGGAGCTTCTCGGTCTGGACGGTGAGGTCCAGGGTCTGGTTCTCCTGGTGGAACTCGCTGAACCGCTGCTCAGCAGCCTCCAGATCGGTCTGCATCTCGGGCAGCTGCTTCTCCAAGAACTTCAGGCTCTCCTCCGCCTGGGCGGAACGGTGCTCCACGTTCTGCCGCAGGTAGAGGTCGGCCACCGTGTCGAGGACCTCCCGGATCCGCTCGGGGCGCTCTCCTTCCATCGAAACCCGGATGATGCCCGTGCTCTCGCCCTCCTCGCTGGCCTTCAGGCGGTCCTGGAGGCCTCCCACCACCTGGTGGCGGGGGCGCTTGACGAGCCGGAAGCGGGTGCCCAGACGGGCCTGCAGCTCGCTCACGAACAGCTCCACCCGCGGCTCGCCCCCGGGAGCTGCGCAATTTCCGCAAGGAAGAATCCGCCCTTTCCCGGGTCTTGGTGCGGGCCTCCTCGGAAGCCAGCCACCCGGGCACGTTTTTCCTGATGAGATGTAGTGATTCCCCCCATCTTTCTCCATATCCGTTCCGGAAAGACCCTGACAAACCCCGTCCGCACCCCTGATCCGGAAATCGCCCCCGAAGGAGGCGGGAGATTCCGTGCCGCGATACGGGATTTCGGTATAGCAGGGCCTTACCAGCACTTCCGCAAGCCAGGGGGCGACTTGCGGGCCCCAACCGGATTCCGGTCCCGGGCCGGCCCGGTCCCGGTGTTGGGGCCCGCAAGTCGGTAGGGAGGATGCGCGGGGATTGCGACGAATGGGGTCGTGTACAGGGCTCCAACGCAGGCGAGCCCCGGCCGGGGCCGGGGCTCGCTCGCAATCGCGGGGGAGAAGGGGGCGGGGCGCTTCGCCCCGGGTCTTTAACCGCCCTGGACGGTCCGGCCCACCCGCAGCCGCAGGGCGTTGAGCTTGATAAAGCCCTCCGCGTCGGCCTGGTCGTAGACCGTGTCCTCCTCGAAGGTGGCCAGCTCGGGGTTGTAGAGGCTTTTATCCGAGCGCCGACCCACGGCGGTGACGCTGCCCTTGTAGAGCTTGAGGCGCACGGTGCCGGTGACGTCTTTCTGGCTCTCGTCGATGGCGGCCTGCAGCATGCGCCGCTCCGGCGACCACCAGTAGCCGTTGTAGATGAGCTCGGCGTAGCGGGGCATGAGGCTGTCCTTGAGGTGAGCGGCCTCGCGGTCCAGGGTGAGGGACTCCATGGCGCGGTGGGCCTCCAGCAGGATGGTGCCGCCTGGGGTCTCGTAGACGCCCCGGGACTTCATGCCCACGTAGCGGTTCTCGACGATGTCCAGGCGGCCGATGCCGTTGTCCATGCCCAGGCGGTTGAGCCGGGACAGCAGCTCGCCCGGGGCCATCCGCTCGCCGTCGATGGCCACCGGGTCGCCGCCCTCGAAATCCACCTCGATGTAGGTGGGCCGGTCGGGGGCCTGCTCCGGGGGCACGGACCACAGGAACATGCCCTCCTCGGGCTCCGCCCAGGGGTCCTCCAGGATGCCGCCCTCGTAGGAGATGTGCAGGAGGTTGGCGTCCATGGAGTAGGGCGAGCCGCCGCCCTCCTTCTTGCCCTCGATGGGGATGCCGTGGCTCTCGGCGTAGGCGAGGAGCTTCTCGCGGGAGTCCAGGTCCCATTCGCGCCACGGGGCGATCACCCGGATGCCCGGCTCCAGCCCGTAGTAGCCCAGCTCGAAGCGGACCTGGTCGTTGCCCTTGCCGGTGGCGCCGTGGGCCACCGCGTCGGCGCCGGTCTCCCGGGCGATCTCCACCTGGCGCTTGGCGATCAGGGGCCGGGCGATGGAGGTGCCGAGGAGGTACTTGCCCTCGTAGACGGTGTTGGCCCGGAACATGGGGAAGACGAAGTCGCGGGCGAACTCCTCGCGCAGGTCGTCGATGTAGATCTCCGAGACCCCGAACTGCTTGGCCTTCTCCCGGGCCGGCTCCACCTCCTCGCCCTGGCCGATGTCGGCGGTGAAGGTCACCACCTCGCAGCCGTAGGTATCCTGGAGCCATTTCAGGATAATGGAGGTGTCCAGCCCGCCGGAGTAGGCGAGCACGACCTTGTTCACGTCCGCCATGTTCGAGCCCTTCCTTGTTCGCCGTTGGCGGCGGCCAGCGCCGCCGGAGCGCGCAATTTTTCCACTCCCCGGTCCCTGCGTCCAGGGGCGGTAAACCCGGGGGGCGATATGGAATCCAAGGGATGGCAGCCCTCTATCTGATGGGAGACCGACCATGAACGACCCGACCCGCATGACCGAGAAGGACTGGCAGAAGCGTCTCACCCCGGAGCAGTACCGGGTATGCCGCCAGGGCGGCACGGAACCGCCCTTCAGCGGGGAGTACGTCCACGCCAAGGAGCCCGGCACCTACCGCTGTGTGTGCTGCGAGGCGCCCCTGTTCCACTCCGACCACAAGTTCGACTCCGGCACGGGCTGGCCGAGCTTCTGGACCCCGGTGGTGGACGAGAACCTGGTCACGGAATCCGACCGCAGCCTGGGCATGGTCCGCACGGAGGTGCGCTGCGCCCGCTGCGACGCCCACCTGGGCCATGTCTTCGAGGACGGCCCGGCGCCCACCGGCCTGCGCTACTGCATCAACTCGGTCTGTTTGACCCTGGAGCCGGAGGAGTAGGCCTTTTGGCCCGGAGCACGGCACCCGGGCTACAATCCCCAGGGGAAGACGGCCCGCCGGCGCCCTGGTAACGGCCCAGGGCGGCTGTCGGTGCCTCGTAGGAGCCCGCTTCAGCGGGCGATCCGGCTTCGATGGGCCCCTTTCCCGTTCCTCATTTCCCCCGCTAAAGAGGGCTCCTACGGATCGGGCCCGATCGAACCAACAGCCGTTTGCAACAGCCATCCGGAGAGAGCATAGCGCCATGACCATACAAGCCGCCATCGAGGACAAGCTGCGCAGCGCCTTCGACCCCGAGCACCTGGAGGTGATCAACGAGAGCTACATGCACAACGTGCCGCCGGGATCGGAGTCCCACTTCAAGGTCTTCATCGTCTCGGCGGCCTTCGACGGCGAAAAGAAGGTGGCCCGCCAGCGTGCCGTGAACAAGGCGCTCGCCGAGGAACTGGCGGGCGGGGTCCACGCCCTGTCCATGCACACCATGACCCCCGAGGAGTGGCGGGCCCAGAACCCCGAGGAGCTGGCCTCCCCCAACTGCAAGGGCGGCTTCGGCAAGTAGGACCCACGCCATGACCGTTGCCAAGCCGGGCTTCGGCGGCCGGGCCAGCGCCCCGGCCACCGTTCCCTCCGCCCTGTGGTGCGCGGCCCGGAACCGTTGAGATGGGGCCGCCCCCGGTTTTCCGCGGCCGGTCACGCTGGGAAGATCCCCTGCTGGGGCTCGCCCTCGGCGCGGCCTTTCCGGTCTGGGCGTGGCTCGCCTGGTGGTACCGCCCCGAGTCCGCTTTTACCGGAGCCGTGGCGGCCCCCGCCACCTTCCTCTACGTCGCCCTCGCCCTGCCCGTGCTGGAAGAGGTGGCCTTCCGCGGCCTGGTCCAGGAGGGCCTTGGGCGCCTTTGGCATCGGCGCTGGGGACCGCTGACGGCCGCCAATCTGGGCCAGGCCGGCCTGTTCGGCCTGCTCCACCTGCCCGCCCACCCCGCGGGCTGGGCCGCCGCCGTGGTGGTGCCCGGCCTGGTGTTCGGCTGGTTCCGCGAACGTCACGCCACCCTGGCCACCCCCATCGCCCTGCACGCCTTCTACAACGGCGGCTATTTCCTGCTCTTCCCACCCGGTTAGTCTCCGGTCGCAGAAATTCTTTCTCCATTCTTTGGGCCGGACCCGGAGGTGCGGGGCAGCCCATTTTGGTTGCGAATTTCTGCGACCGGACAATAGGCCGTTCTAGCGAAATGCCTCCTTGTAGGAGCCCGCTTTAGCGGGCGATCCCGTTGCGACTCCCGCGCCTGCCCTTGCCATCGCCCGCTAAAGCGGGCCCCTAC
>NZ_JBKGZG010000071.1:0-4737 GCF_046545655.1 Thiohalorhabdus sp.
GGGGGGACCGGCCTTACAGCACCACCACGTCGAACTGCTCCTGGGTGTAACCGGCCTCGGAGCGCAGGGTGATGGACTTGCCGATGAAGGCCTCCAGGTCGGCGAGGCCCTTGCTCTCTTCGTCGAGGAGGACGTCGACCACGGAGGGGTTGGCGAGGATGAGGAGCTGCTCGGCGGGGTATTGGCGGGCTTCGCGGAGGGTCTCGCGGAAGATCTCGTAGCAGACGGTCTGCAGGGATTTCACCACGCCCCGGCCCTGGCAGTAGGGGCAGGGCTCGGTCATCAGGCGCTCCAGGGACTCCCGGGTGCGCTTGCGGGTCATCTCCACCAGCCCCAGCTCGGAGAAGCCCACCAGGTGGGACTTGGAGCGGTCGCGGGAGAGGGCGTGCTCCAGGGCGCGGAAGACCCGCTCGCGGTGGTCGGCCTTCTCCATGTCGATGAAATCGATGATGATGATGCCGCCCAGATTGCGCAGGCGGAGCTGGCGGGCGATGGCCTGCGCGGCCTCCAGGTTGGTCTTGAGGATGGTCTCCTCAAGGGTCTTGCGCCCCACGAAGCCGCCGGTGTTCACGTCGATGGAGGTGAGCGCCTCGGTCTGGTCGATTACCAGGTAGCCCCCGGACTTTAGATAGACGGTGCGGTCCAGGGAGCGCTGGATCTCCTCCTCCACCGAGTAGAGGTCGAAGATGGGCCGCTCCCCGGGGTAGTACTCGATGCGGTCGGCCACCTCGGGGACGAAGTCGCGGGCGAAGGTCTGGATCTGGTCCCAGGTCTCCCGGGAGTCGATGCGCACCTTGTCCACCTGATCGTCCACCATGTCCCGCATGGCCCGCATGGGCAGGGTGAAGTCCTCGTGGATCAGGGCGGGCGCTTTGGCGGTGCGGATGTCGGCCTGCAGGGACTCCCACAGCCGGCGCAGGAAGCGCACGTCGCGCTCGAACTCCTCCTCGCCGGTTCCCTCGCTCACCGTGCGCACGATGAAGCCGCCCGGCTCCTCGGGCGGGTGGAAGGCCTCCACCGCCTCCTTCAGCCGGCCACGCTCCTCGGCCCCGTCGATGCGGCGGGACACCCCCACCCGTTCGATGTAGGGCATGTACACCAGGTAGCGCGACGGCAGGGTGATCTGGGTGGAGACCCGGGCCCCCTTGGTGCCGAGGGGGTCCTTGTTCACCTGCACCACCACCTCGTCGCCCTCGCGGAGCAGCTCGGTGATCTTCGGCTCCTGGCCGTTGCGGGGGAGGTCGGTGCCCTCGGGGGGCAGGACGTCGGAGGCGTGCAGGAAGGCGGCCTTCTCCAGGCCGATGTCGATGAAGGCGGCCTGCATGCCGGGCAGGACGCGGCCCACCTTGCCCTTGTAGATGTTGCCGACGATGCCGCGGGTGCGGGGCCGCTCGATGTGGACCTCCTGGAGGAGGCCATTCTCGACGATGGCCACCCGCACCTCCTGCGGGGTGACGTTGATGAGGATCTCGCTGCCGCTCAAAGCGTCCCGGCTCCGAAGCCCCGCAGCAGCTGGTCGGTCTCGCACAGCGGCAATCCCATCACCGCCGAATAGCTCCCGGTGATCTCCTCCACGAACACGGCCCCCCGGCCCTGGATGGCGTAGGCGCCCGCCTTGTCCATGGGCTCCCCGGTCTCGATGTAGGCCTCGATCTCCGTCGCCTCCAGCGGGCGCACCCGCACCCGGGTCCGGTTGAGGCGGCTCTCGGTGCCGCGGCCGTCGGTGACGGCCACGGCGGACAGCACCTCGTGCTCCCGGCCGGACAGGGACTGGAGGTACCGCCGGGCCTCCCCCGGGCCGGCGGGCTTGCCCAGGATGCTGCCGTCCTGCTCGATGGCGGTGTCCGCGCCGAGGACAAGGGCGCCCTGGCGGTCCGGGAGGCCCACGGTGGCGGCCCCGGCGGCGGCCTTGTCCCGGGCCAGGCGCTCCACGTAGGAGGCGGGCGCCTCCCCGGCCCGCGGGGTCTCGTCCACGGACGACTCCACGGGCCTGTGGGCGATGCCGATCTGCTCCAGGAGCTCCGCCCGGCGGGGCGAACGGCTGGCGAGGTAGAGGGGGACGGGATCGGGCATCGGGGGGATGGCGGCCTATTGATCCGAGGCCGGCCCGGACCCGCTGTCCGAATCCCCGGACAGGATGTCGCTCCAGAGCTCTTCGAGGTTGTAGAACGCCCGCGTCTCGGCCCGCATGACGTGCACGACCACCCCGCCCAGGTCCAGCAGGATCCAGTCGCCGCCGTCGGCGCCCTCGACGCCGCTGGGCTGGAACCCGGCGTGCTTGACCTCCTCCTGGAGGTGGTCGGCGATGGAGCCCACGTGGCGGTCGGAGGTACCGGTGGCGATCACGAAGTAATCGGCGAAGCCGCTGCGCTCGGAGACGTCCAAAGTCTGCACGTCCTTCGCCTTGCGGTCGTCGAGGGCCGTCTGGATGATCTCCAGCAGGCGATCCGCTTCTTGCTTGCTGGCCGTCGGCTTACGGTTCTTGGCGGTAGAGGCCATGAGCGGAAAGGTATTCCTCCACTTGGTGGGGCAGCAGGAAGCGCGGGCTCGCCCCCGCGCCAACCATTTCCCGGATGGCGGTGGCGCTGATATCGAGGCGGGTCACATCGAAGGCCATCACCGCCCCCGCGGGCTGCTCATGGAACACGGCGGGGGACTCGGTCCAGCGCCCCTCCAGGGCCCGGGCCAGCTCCGGCTCCAGGGCCTCCAGGGAGGTTCCGGGGCGGCGGACGGCCGCGATGTGGGTCAGATCGAGCATGCGCTCCCACTGGTGCCAGTGGTTCAGTTGGGTGAAGGCGTCGCTACCTATAATAATTAGTATCGGCCGACGCCCCAAACGTTCCCGGAGCCATTCCAGGGTGCGCACTGTGTAGGAGGGCCCGGCCGCCTGCACCTCCCAATCCAGCACCCCCAAGGTGGGAAAGGCCGCCACCGCCGCCCGGGCCATGGCCAGGCGGTGGGCCGCCGGGGTCTTGGGCGCGGCGCGGTGGGGCGGCTCCCCGGAGGGCACCAGCACCACCCGCTCGGCCCCCACCCGCTGGCGGACCTCCTCGGCGGGCCGCAGGTGGCCGTAGTGGACGGGGTCGAAGGTGCCGCCCATGAGGAGCAGCGGCCCCTCCCCGCCCAGGGGACCCGATGCGCCCGTATCCTCCGTCACGCCGCCCTCAGCCCCGCGTCTGCCCGGAGCCCAGCACCACGAACTTCTCCGTGGTCAGGCCCTCCAGGCCCACGGGGCCGCGCACGTGCAGCTTGTCGGTGGAGATGCCGATCTCCGCGCCGAGGCCGTACTCGTAGCCGTCGGCGAAGCGGCTGGAGGCGTTGACCATTACCGAGGAGGAGTCCACCTCGCGCAGGAAGCGCCGGGCGCTGGTATAGCTCTCGGTGACGATCACGTCGGTGTGGCCGGAGCCGTAGGCGGCGATGTGGTTCATGGCCGCGTCCAGGCCGTCCACCACCTTCACCGCCAGGATGGGGCCCAGGTACTCGGTGGCCCAATCCTCCTCGCTGGCCTCCTTGGCACGGGACACAAGCTCCCGGGTGCGGGGGCAACCGCGCAGCTCCACCCCGGCGTCCAGGAAGCGCTCGCCCAACCGCGGCAGCAGGGCCCCCGCCACGGCGGCGTCCACCAGCAGGGTCTCCATGGTGTTGCAGGTGCCGTAGCGCTGCGTCTTGGCGTTGACGGCGATGTCCGCGGCCTTGTCCAGATCGGCGTCGGCGTCGATGTAGGTGTGGCAGACCCCCTCCAGGTGCTTGATCACCGGCACCCGGGACTCCGCCGCCACCCGCTCGATGAGGCCCTTGCCGCCGCGCGGGATGATGATGTCCACGTGCTCGGGCATGGCGAGCAGCGCCCCCACCGCGGCGCGGTCGGGGGTGTCCACCACCGAGACCACGCCCTCCGGCAGACCCACCTCGGCGAGCACCGTGCGCATGATGTGGCTGATGGCGCGGTTGGAGGAGATGGCCTCCTTGCCGCCGCGCAGGATGGCGGCGTTGCCGGACTTCAGGCACAGGGCGGCGGCGTCGGCGGTGACGTTGGGCCGGGACTCGTAGATGATGCCGATGACGCCCAGGGGCACGCGCATCTTGCCCACCTGGATGCCGCTGGGGCGCATGCTCAGGTCGTTCATTGCGCCCACCGGGTCCGGCAGGCCGGCCACCTGGCGCAGGCCGTCGGCCATGGCCGCCACCCGGTCCTCGTTCAGCTCCAGGCGGTCCACCAGGGCGGCGTCCAGGCCCTCGGAAGCGGCGCGCTCCAGGTCCTCGCGGTTGGCGGCGAGGATGTCGGACCGCTCGGCCTCGATGCGGTCGGCCATGGCCAGCAGGGCCTTGTCCTTGAGGCCGGGATCCAGCCGGTTCATCTGCCGGGCGGCCTCGCGGGCCGTGCGGCCCAGCTCCTGCACGTATGCGGTAACGTCGTCCATGGTCCTTCCTCCCAAAGCACGTGCCCGACTGGTCCTTCTACCCATTTGCAGCGGCGGAACCGCCGCGATCCCCCGGCCCCCTGTGGGAGCGGCCAGTGGCCGCGACCGATCCGGCCAACCCCGGGGTCGCGGCTGGTAGCCGCTCCCACACTGCCCGTCTGGACATTCCCCCGGCAGCCGCCACTCCGGTCGCGGCCGGGACGGCCGCTCCCACAATGGCCCCCTTGCTCCCGCTAGAGCTCCCTCGTAGGAGCCCACTTGTAGGAGCTCACTTTAGTGAGCGATCCCCTCCTGGCCACCGGAGGCCCAACAA
>NZ_JBKGZG010000072.1:0-4703 GCF_046545655.1 Thiohalorhabdus sp.
TGCACCGCCGCCCGCACCTGGTCCGGGGCGGTACCGCCGATGTGGTCGCGGGCGCCCACCGAGCCCTCCAGGGTCAGAACCTCGTACACGTCGGCGCCGATCACCCCGGAGAAGCCCTGCAGGGTACCCAGGTCTAGGTCCGGCAGCTCCAGCCCGTGATCGATGCAGTGGCGCACCGCCTTGCCCACCACCTCGTGGGCCTCGCGGAAGGGCAGCCCCTTGCGCACCAGGTAGTCGGCCAGGTCGGTGGCGGTGGCGAAGCCGGCGCCCGCCGCCTCGCGCAGCGCATCGCGGTGGAATTCGATGCCCGGCACCATGTCGGCCATGACCTTGAGCGAGCCGCGCACCGTGTCCAGGGCGTCGAACAGGGGCTCCTTGTCCTCCTGCATGTCCTTGTTGTAGGCGAGCGGCTGCCCCTTGAGCAGGGTGAGCAGGCTCATGAGGTCGCCGTTCACCCGGCCGGTCTTGCCGCGCACCAGCTCGGGGACGTCCGGGTTGATCTTCTGCGGCATGATGGAGCTTCCCGTGCAGAAGCTCTGCGGCAGGGTGGCGAAGCCGAACTGCGGCGAGGCCCACATCACCAGCTCCTCGGCCAGGCGCGACAGGTGCGCCATCACCAGCGAGCAGGCCGAGGCGGTCTCCACCGCGAAGTCCCGGTCCGAGACCGAGTCCAGGGAGTTCTCGGTGACGCCGTCGAAGCCCAGCTCTTGCGCCACCCACTCCCGGTCGATGGGGAAGGTGGTGCCGGCCAGGGCGCCGCTGCCCAGGGGAAGCCGGTTGACCCGCTTGCGGGCGTCCCGGAAACGTCCGGCATCGCGCTCCGCCATCTCCTGGTAGGCCAGCAGGTGGTGACCCAGGGTCACCGGCTGGGCCGCCTGCAGGTGGGTGAAGCCGGGCATCACCGTGTCCGCCTCGCGCTCGGCGGTGTCCACCAGGGCGGCGCGGAAGCGGGCCAGCTCCGCCAGGATGGCGTCGATCTCCTCGCGCACGTAGAGGCGGAAGTCGGTGGCCACCTGGTCGTTGCGGGAGCGGCCGGTATGCAGGCGCTTGCCCGCGTCGCCGATGCGCTCGGTGAGTCGGGCCTCGATGTTCATGTGGATGTCCTCGAGGGCCACCGAGTACGGGAATTCGCCCGCCTCGATCTCGGCGCGCACGGCCTCCAGCCCCTCCAGGATGGCCTCCACGTCCGCCTCCGACAGGATGCCCTGCCGGCCCAGCATGCGGGCATGGGCCCGGGAGCCCGCGATGTCCTGCAGGGCCAGCCGCCGGTCGAAGTCGATGGAGGCGGTGAACGCCTCCACGAATGCGTCGGTGGGCTGGGTGAAAGCGCCGCTCCAGGGCTTATCGCTCACGTTGCAATCCTTTGGGGCAGCCGGGGACATGCCCGGAGTGGTTTCACCAGGCGACCGAGACCTCAGGCCTGCTCCGGCGCCTCGATCAGCTCGATCTTGTAGCCCGTGGGGTCCACGGCGAAGGCGATGCGGGTGCCGTTCTTCATGGTCTTGGGCTCCAGGGAGAAGGGCACCCCCTTGGCCCGCCATTCCTCGAAGGTCTCGTCGACGCTTTCCACGTAGAAGGCGATGTGGCCGAAGGCATCACCCAGATCGTAGTCGCGGCCGTCGTGGTTGTAGGTCAGCTCGATCTCGTGGCCCGACTTGGGGTCCCGGACGAAGGCCAGATCGGCGTCGGCGCCGGGCAGCTCCTTGTGGGAGCGCAGCTCCAGGCCGAGCTTGTTGGTGTAGAAATCCAGGGACTCGTCCATGGACTTCACGCGGAGCATGGTGTGGGCGATGCGCACGCTTTCCTCCTGTCTCCTGTGCTCGCGGGCGGGCCGCCCGGGGACCGTGAACGGCGGGCCGGGACCGGAGGCCGGGCCGCCGCCCCCGAGGACGGGGTACCGGTGAGCGGGAAACCGGAAGGATACCAAAACGGGCGGGCAAACACCGAGGGGCGCCCGGCCTGGAGGCTGGGAGCCTGGCGAGGAAGGGGCCCGCCCCCGCACGCCCGATGGCCGGGCGCCGGAGGCGAACCGTAGGGGACCTGCGAGCGCCGCTATTCGGCGGGCCGGGGCGCCGCCTCGCGACCCAGCGGGGCCTGCTCCGGCCGCTGGCCTTTGTCGTCCTCCCGGAGGCTGGATTCCGCCGCCCCGCCCGGGCCGCCTTCTGAGCCCTGGGCGGGGGCCGCCTCGGAGCCGGCCCCGGATCCAGTGGCCCCGGAGGGACTGGCGAAGCGGTCGTTGAGCTTCTGCACATAGCCGTCGGCCGTCTCCATCATGCCCTTGAGGCGCTTGCGGGCGCCCCGGCCCCAGCCGGCGGGGGTGGTGGTAAGGGCCGGGCGCCACCACCGCGTGCTGCGGGCGAAGGCGCGCTTGAGCTGCTCCTGGACGGGGTTGGCGGGATGGTTCGCCTCGATCCAGCGGACCACCTTGCGGGCCGTCCAGCGGCGTACGGCGAAATGGCCCCACAACAGGCCGACCACCACCACCGCGCCCACGGAGGCGGCCCCCACCGTGCTGTCCACCAGGCCGGCCAGCCACCCCGGCGGCTCGAAGCGCAGGCCGTCCCAATAGCCGGCCCACGCCGTGGCCCCGCCCAAAAGGACCAGGGCAGCCCCCAGGATCAGGCCGTCCCGCATCCAAACTCCCTGGACCCAGCGGCGCAAGGCCTCCCGGAGCTGCGGCACGCGCTCCTCCTCGATCTCCCGGGCGGTGCGCTCCAGGTCGCCGATGATGCGGTAGGCCCGCTCCACGCCCACCCGGCGCATGCGCTGGTGGATCTCCTCGAGGTCCGCGTCGCGCTTGGACTCGAAGCGCCGGCGCTTGGCCTCGTCCTCCATGGGCACGGCCGCATCGGGGTTGTAGATGGTGTAGAACCGCCCCGCGGTCAGGCCCTCCTGGGCCAGGGCGCGCTGCCAGGAGGACACCACGTCCTCGGGGTTGTCCTCAGCGGCGGCGCTGTCGATCTGGTTGAGGATGTAGAGGAACTTGCTGGAGTCGCTGCGGGTGTTGGTGTTGGCCACCAGGTGGCTGAGGGTGTCCTGCATGGCCCCTGGCTCGGGATGGCGGGCGTCGAAGAACACCAGCACCAGGTCGGAGAGGTCGATGATGTAGTCGGTGATCCGCAGGGTGGAGGTGCGCTGGGCGTCGGCGTCGAAGCCCGGCGAGTCGATGAGGATCTGGCCCTTGAGCTCGGGGGCGGGGCAGGTCTTCAGGCGCAGATAGGAATCCAGCAGTTCCCCTTCCCCCGGCGCCACCTTATTCAGCTCCTCGCTCATCTGGTAGAAGGGGAAGCGGGCGTCGGAGTTCAGGGAGATGCCGGGCAGCTCCCGGACCTGCTCGTCGCTGGCGTAGCACAGGACCGTGAACTTGTCGTCCACGGCCTGGGTGCCCGTCCGCTGCACCGGGTAGCGCAGGTAGTGGTTGATGAAGCTCGACTTCCCCGCGGAGAAGGTGCCCAGGACCGAGATCAGGGGCCACCAGGGGATGAACATGGCGTAGGACTCGTCCCGACTCAGGAGCCCCATGCGGTAGCCCACCCGGTCGAGCCTGCGGAAGCTGCGTACCACATCCACCAGGATGGGGTTCTCTTCCTGGAGGTGGTGCTCCAGGTTGGATAGCTGCTGTTTGATGTAGCTGGAAGCCTGGGACCGGAACACGGCGCCCTCCTCTGGAATCATGGCGAGCTGGGCTCTCCCGGGAATCCGCCGGCCCGCCGAACCGCGGGCCGGCCCGGCCATGAGGCGCCCCGGGAGGCGGCTGCTAATGTTAGCACTCACACACAACAGATCCATGCCACCCGGCCCCGAAGGGCCCGGTCTTCGCGCCTCCGCCCCCTTTGCGGGCCTGTCCGGAAAAACCGTGGCCACCGGACAGGTTCTCTTCCATTAGTGGGAACCGCATCCTGGCGGGGTCAAGCCCCTGCGCGGGCCGCGGGAAGGCGCCGCGCGGCCCCCGACGGCGGTCATGCCGGTGATTTCCAGCCACACGGGGACCGACTGCCCGCCGGCGGGGCCCGTCCCCCCTTTATCCGCGGGACTCCGTGCGGCATTACAGGTACTTTCCGCCTGCCAGTTGACCTCGGCCAAAGAAAGGGCGATTCCCCATGCCTTTCCCATCCGCCACCCCCGATGACTGTCCCTTGCAGGTGGGGGCCCATTTCTCCACGCAGGGCGGACTGGAGCAGGCGCTGCTGCGCGGGGCTGCCATCGGCGCGGACTGCGTCCAGCTCTTCACCCGCAATCAGCGGCAATGGCATCCCAAGGGACTGGAGGAAAGGGAGGTGGAGGCCTTCCGGCGCGTCCGGGGAGAAACAGGCATCCGCACGGTGATGAGCCACGGCTCCTACCTGGTGAACCTCGCCGCCCCCGACCCGGACAAGCACGCCAAGTCCGTTGCGGCCATGGAGGCGGAGCTCGAGCGATGCCACCGGCTCGGCGTGGAGCTGCTCAACTTCCACCCCGGGGCCCACATGAGAGCGGGGCTGGAAGCCGGAATCGAGCGCATCGCCGACACCCTGAACGCGGTGTGCAGAAGGCACCCGGACAAGAGGGACGTGCGGCTGGTCCTGGAGAACGTGGCCGGACAGGGAACCACGGTGGGCCGGACCTTCGGGGAGCTGGCCGCCATCCTGGAACGGCTGGAGGAGCCGGAGCGCTTCGCCGTGTGCGTGGATACGGCCCACGCCTTCGCGGCCGGCTACGATCTG
>NZ_JBKGZG010000073.1:0-4628 GCF_046545655.1 Thiohalorhabdus sp.
TCGCCGAAAAAGGGCAGGAAAGCCTTGCCCCGGCGACATAGGATCTCCTACAGGGATCTGGGAGAGCAGGCTGGTGGGTTTTTTGTGGGAGCGGCCAATGGCCGCGACATCCCCGAGGGGTCGCGGCTGATAGCCGCTTCTACATGGCCCGTGTACGCCTCGCCTACTCCTCCTCGAACAGGAGCTCCTGCTCCATCTGCGTGTAGATGAAGTTGGCGTTCTTGCGGTGGTTCTCCCCGAACAGGGCCGTGTCCTCCCACTCGGGGAAGGATTCCTCGGCCTTATTCACCGCCTCGGACAAAGGCACCATGTTCTCCACCGCGTCCTTCATCATGTCCCGCAGCCGGGTCACGTAGGAGACCGTCTTCTCCCGCATGGGAAAGGGCGGGCCCTCCTGCGCCACGCCGTGGCCGGGGATCATCAGCTCCGTCTCCAGGCCCTCGGCCAGCTCGTCCGCCTTGAAGTAGTCCTCCAGGTCGCCGTCGAGCATGTAGGTGGTGCGGTTCTGGAAGTACAGGTCGCTGCCCCAGGTGATGCCCCGCCCCGGCATGTGGACCAGCAGGTCGCCGAAGCTGTGGTGGCCGCCCACGTTGTAGACGTGGAAGGGCTCGCCGCCCACCTCCAGCTCCAGGGGCTCGCCGAAGGCCGGCTCCACCGTCTCGTCCGGCTGCACCGCCTCGAAGC
Organism: Thiohalorhabdus sp.; assembly: GCF_046545655.1. Classification (NCBI taxonomy): domain Bacteria; kingdom Pseudomonadati; phylum Pseudomonadota; class Gammaproteobacteria; order Thiohalorhabdales; family Thiohalorhabdaceae; genus Thiohalorhabdus; species Thiohalorhabdus sp. Next base: position 685 of record NZ_JBKGZG010000073.1, read on the forward strand.
CCTCGAAGTCCTCGGTCAGCAGGTCCTCCCGGTAGGCCACGCTGTCGGCGAACTGGTCGGAGCGCAGGTAGTCCTCCGTGGCCGGGTGGGCGATGATCTTGGCGTCGGTCTCCTCCCGGAAGGCCACGGCGCCGTAGGAGTGGTCCGGGTGGTTGTGGGTGAGCACCAGGTACTCGATGGGCTTGTCCGTCACCGAGCGGATGGTCTCCAGCCAGGCCTTGCCCAGGCGCGGGCTGCCCAGGGCGTCAATCACCACCACCCCATCGTCCGTCACCACGAACCCGGCGTTGCCGTTGAAGCCGCGGTTGAACTCGTCGATGGTGCCGATCACCCCGTAGGTGACATACACCCCCGGCGCCACCTCGCGCAGGGTGTCCTCCGGCGACAGCACCTCCCCGGGCTCCTGGTCCTCCAGGGCCGCCTGCACCGGCTCCGGCTGGATGTCGACCGGGATGGGGTGCTCCTCGCCGGCGGCGGACACCGTCTGTGTCGCCGCAAGGAGACAGATGGAGAACGCGACTGTCGCCATAGATTGAAATATTCGCATGTTCTAATCCTTTGTGGGCCTCGCGGGTCCAGTTTATCTACCTTTTGACAGCGGTGGATACCCTGCGCTCCCCGCCGGCCTACAAAACTGGTCGTGTTAAAAAAACAGGCTTAACTTTCTCCGATGGGGCGCGGACACGGGAAATGGGCAGTCCGAAAGTGTTGCGTGGGGGTCGGGGCTATGCTACAAACCCCACCAATCGCATTGCCCAAACCTCTAGAGGGAGGAAGAACATGCGCAACAAGCTCGTTGCTACCGCGATTGCCGGCCTCGTGGCCGCCCCCATGGCCCAGGCCGACTCCGAAGTGAGCTGGTTCGGCTTCAGCCAGATCACCGCCGAGCAGCAGGCGGAAACCCCTGCCGGCGACGGCGGCGGCTTCGCCTTCGGCGCCGACCGCGTCCGCATCGGCTACAAGGCCGACTTCGACTCCGGCGCCTTCTCCATGCTGCAGATGGACTTCAACCAGAACACCAACTCCTCTGGTTTCGACCTCCCGGCCTACATCAAGGACGCCAAGGTGGGCTACGACTTCGGTCCCGCCAGCGTGATGGCCGGCCAGTTCAAGACCCCGGTGGGCATGGACTTCAACACCTCCGGCAAGAAGCTGGACATCACCAAGCGGGGCATGGAGAAGTCCCTGGTGATGGAGCGCGCCGCGGGCGCCATGCTCGCCGGCAAGGCCGAGGGCCTCGGCTACAAGGTGGGCGTGTTCAACCCGACCACCCGCGGCGCCACCGATGCAGCACCCAGCGGTCTCGTTGACCCGAATAACCCGGACTCTGGTCCCGTCGTTGGCGAGGACTACGCCTACGCCGGCAACCTCAGCTACGGCATGGGCAAGATGCTGCACGCCGAGATCGGCTACGGCGTCAGCCAGGCCAGCGCCACCGGTCTTGATGACTACGAGGTCATGGACATCGGCCTGAAGTCCCAGCCCATGCCCAACCTGACCCTGAAGGCCGAGTACATCGACGGCACCAACTACAACAACGTGGATGGGAACGACCGTAACGTGTGGTACGGCCATGCCGGCTACGAGTTCACGCCCTTCGTGGAGGGTGTGGTGCGTCACTACCAGTCCAGTGATGATCCCAGCGACACGGACTACAGCGAGACCTTCGTGGGCGCCAACTTCTTCCTGAACCCGGACGTGCACCACGAGTCCCGCATCCAGCTGAACTACGTGCTGCCGGGCGGCGACACCGAGGACGTGGGCAACCATGCTGGCGCCAAGGCCGTCACCGACGACGCCGGTGAGGCCACGGGCACCTTCCTGGCCCAGTTCCAGACCAGCTTCTAAGCACCGCTTGGAAGGCCTGATCCCCGCCTGAGAAGGGGGGACTGGAACCGAAAAGGCCGACCCCTCGGGGTCGGCCTTTTCTTTTTTGTCCTACTCTTGTGGAACCCTTTCTCGCGGTCGGGGAAGTCGGGGAGCTGGAGGGGGCCATTGTGGGAGCGGCTACCAGCCGCGACGCCGTTGCCGGTCCCGAGCGGCCGCGGCTGCTAGCCGCTTCCACATCCACCAGTGTTCAAGGGGGAAAATCCCGGGCGCTACTCGTTCTCGTCGGCCCGGTCCAGCCGGTCGAGTACGGCCAGGGCCTCCTGGCTGTCGGCCCGGGCGGCCATGGCGCGGAAGCGGGTTTCCACGTCCCATGCGGTCAAGGCTTCCGTGCTCATTTCCTCAACCAGCTTGTTCACGCTCACGCCGCGGCTCTTGGCCAGCGCCTTGAGCCGCTCGGCCTTGTCCTCCGGCAGGCGAATGGTCAGCGTGGTCATGGCTCCACCTCCTTCAGAAATTGCGCGGGGCCGAGCACCCGCAGGCCCGGCCAGGGCATCTCCCCCCCCTCGCAGGTCGCGAAGGTTCCAGGTCACGATCCTTTGGCCTCCTCCGGCAAGAGCCCGTTCAATAAGGTGGTTGTCGGCCTCATCCGGCAGGTTGGGGCGCCAGCCGTAATAGATCCGGACCCAACGGCCGGCGGCGGCTGCTATGCCGTCAGAAGGTTTGGGCAATAGGGGGGGTGATGTGCGTAACCGCCACTACGGGCGCATGGCATGCGCCGGCCGGACGTGGCAGGATTGGCTCCCCTTCGCAGCGGATGCGTACCTTCCCATGGCAACCACCACCTACGGCCTCCTGACCCGCCTGGCGGGCCCGCTCGCCCTCGGCTACACCCTGTGGCGGGCGGGCCGCGACGGCGGCCGGCGCTACCTGCGCCAGCGGCTGGGCCGGGGCGCCCCGGAGGGCCCCTTCGACCGCTGGCTGCACTGCGCCTCGGTGGGGGAGGTGCGAGCGGCGGGGCCGCTGGTGCGGGCCCTGGCCGCACGGGACGAGCGCCTGCTGGTGACCACCAACACCCCCACCGGGGCGGAGGCGGCCCTGGCCACCCTCCCGGAGCCGGTCCGCCACGCCTACCTGCCCCTGGACCTGCCCGGCGCCGTGGGCCGCTTCCTGGACCGGGCGCGCCCCGCCTGCGGCCTGGTGGTGGAGACGGAGCTGTGGCCCCACCTGTTCGCCGCCTGCGCCCGGCGGGGTGTTCCCCTGGCCATCGTCAACGGCCGCCTGTCGCCGCGCACCCTGGAGGCCCCCGGCTGGCTGCGGAAGGCCTACGCCGGGGCGCTGCGGTCCCTGGCGGCCTGCTACGCCCGGTCGGAAGAGGACGCCGAGCGCTACCGGAGCCTGGGCATGCCCCCCGAGCGGATCGAGGTGCTGGGCAACCTGAAGTTCGCGCAGACGGCGGAGCTGCGGCGGGAGGCGGGCATCGCCCGCCCGGTGGAGCGGCCCTACCTGCTGGCCGCCTCCACCCGCGAGGGCGAGGAGGCGCTCCTCGTCCGCCTGTGGCGGCGCCTCGGCGACGGGGAGCGGGTGCTGGTGATCGCGCCCCGCCACCCGGAGCGCCGCGACGCCGTCCTCCGCGAGATCCGGGCGGTGACGGAGCGGGTGGCGGTGCGCAGCCAAGCGGAGCCGGTGACGGCGGACACGGAGGTCTACCTGGCCGACACCCTGGGCGAGCTGCCCGGTTTCATGGCCCACGCGGACCTGGTGGTCATGGGCGGCTCGCTGGTGCCCAAGGGCGGCCACAATCTGGTGGAGCCGGCGGCCCTGGGCCGGGCGGTGGTGGTGGGGCCGCACATGGAGAACTTCGCCGAGGAGGCCCGGATGCTGGTGGCGGGCGGCGGGGCGGTGCAGGTGGCCGACGAGGAGGAGCTGGCGGAGCCTCTGGCGGCCCTGCTCGCCGACCCGGCGGAGCGCGAACGCATCGGCGGGGCGGGCGCCCGCTTGGTGGCGGAGCAGGCGGCGGTGCTGGACCGGTACCTGGAGGCCGTGGACCGGGTCTGCCCGGGAGGGTCGGGTCGCGGCTGATAGCCGCTCCCACAGGGGCCCTCGTGGGCGGGATT
>NZ_JBKGZG010000074.1:0-4468 GCF_046545655.1 Thiohalorhabdus sp.
CCGGCATCCCGGGGCGCGAGACGCTTGCTGCCCAGGGCGTTCGTGGCCTCCAGTTGGCGCATGTTGTCGAACCGGCAGAATTCCACGGCCTCCCGCACGGTCTCCTCGCTTATCTTCCCTAGGCCCAGAAAGTCAAGCACCCGGCGCATCTGTTCTTCCGTGTCCCGTTGTAGATCCTCGTAGGTCACAAGCAGGAAATCCTTGGGGACCTCTCGGTTCCGGGCCCAGATGTTGTAGAACTCGATGTTGGTCTCCACGCTGCCCACCGCCTCATAGACGTAGTCCCGGAGGCTCCCCTGGAAGTTAATGTTGCGCTTGGTCTTTTGAAAGTAGGAGGAGACCGTTACGTCGCGCGGATCCCGGGTCAGGAAGATAACCTTCTTGTTGGCGTAGAAGGACTTGTCCGTTTCCAGTTCCTCGGGGCGCTGGAATTCCGGGCCTCCGTCGTGGTGGGGCAGGATCTTGGGCAGGGTCCGGACCTTGCGTTTGTACCGGTGCGGGCGGAGGGGGTCCGAGGGGTCGATTCCGTAATGCTCCTGGATGGCCTTGGAGATCATGAGGACCAGCCAGGTGCGGCCGCATTTGGGGAAGGAGATGATGTGGGTGTCGGAACTGTGCAGGAGCCAGGTGCGGCGGAGTTTCTTCCGAAGGGTTTTAAGCATGGCAACCGGTCATTAGAAGGCGTCCCGGGAATTTGGGGTGAATGCTCCGCGGAAATGCCAATTAGGAGGCGGGTTCGAGTCTAGCAGGGGCTGTGATCCGGGGAAAGGTGGGGCACTGCTACCTTCCCTTCGGCTTAGGGCCTGAGCTACTCCCTGGTATGCTTCCGGCGGCGCATTCTTACGCGCTCCCTTTAAGCGCTTGATCCAGGGTGGGTTCCGTAGACTCATGACCAGAAATGGGCGGATCGCCTTTTTCTTTGTAACCTCGGGCCGCAGCGGGGTGGATCGCCTGATCCGGAATCTGGCGCCGCGGATCGTGGAGCGGGGCCATGCGGTGGATGTGGTCCGGGTCCGTGGGCACGGTCCGGAGCTTGGTGCGGGTGACTCCCGGGTACGCGTCGTGGAGCTGAATGCCGCCCACGCCTGGAGCGCCCTGCCCGGCCTGGTCCGCTACCTGCGCCGCGAGCGGCCCACGGTTCTGGTTTCCGGCAAGGACAAGGTGAACCGCACGGCTTACCTGGCCCGGAAGCTCGCCCGGGTGCCGGTCCGGCAGATCTTCCGTTTCGGGACCACCGCCTCCCTGGCCCTTCCCGGGCGGCCCTGGAAGGAGCGGGTTCTGCAGAGCTGGTCCTTCCGTCATCTGTATCCCCGGGTGGACCGGGTCCTTGTTCCTTCCGAAGGGGTTCGGGAGGACCTGATCGCCAGTTTCGGGATTCCGGCGGAGAGGGTGCGGACGGTGGCCACGCCCGTGGTGCCGGAGGCCCTTTTCTCCGAGCCGCGCGCCCGGCCCGCGCACCCCTGGTTCCAGCCCGGCGAGCCGGCGGTGGTGCTGGGCGTGGGGGAGCTCTCCGCGCGCAAGGACTTCGGCACCCTGGTGCGGGCTTTCGCCCGTCTCCGGCGGCGCATGGAGTGCCGGCTGGTGCTGGTGGGGCAGGGCCGGCAGGAAGCCGACCTGAACGCCCTGGCCGAGGAGCTGGGTGTGGCGGAGGACGTGGCCCTTCTGGGCTTCCAGTCCGACCCCTACGCCTTCATGGCCCACAGCAGCGTCCTGGCCCTCACATCCCGCCGGGAAGGGCTTGGCTTCGTGCTCATCGAGGCCATGGCCCTGGGCACGCCCGTGGTGGCCACCGACTGCCCCAGCGGGCCGCGGGAGACCCTGGAGGACGGCCGGTACGGGCCCCTGGTGGAGGTGGGCGACTGGGAAGGCCTGGCGAAGGCCCTGGAGGACACCCTGACGGCCCCGCTGCCCTCGGAAACGCTGCGCGACGCCGTGCGCCCCTTCGAGATCGAGGCGGCCACCACCCGCTACCTGGAGGAGATGGGGCTGGATCCCTACCCGCAGCAGGGTCTGTGAGGCGCTGCATGGGGCGCGAGGCAATCGGCTCCGGCGGGGTCGGGGGGATAGCCCCTCCCCCAGGGAATGCGGTCCCCATGGGGTACCGAGGTGGCCCCCACCACCCTCGGGCCGAGGCCGGAACTGTGGTAGCCTCCACCGGATTCAGCAATCCACCGGATCCTGGGTCCTATGCATCTGGACAATCTCGGCCAAGCCCGCCTGCTGGTGGCCGGCGACCTCATGCTCGATCGCTACTGGTCCGGCGAGACCGGGCGGATCTCGCCCGAGGCGCCGGTACCGGTGGTCCATATCGACGGCGAGGAGCTGCGCCCCGGGGGCGCCGCCAACGTGGCCCTGAACGCTGCGGCCCTGGGCACGTCGGCGGCCCTGCTGGGCTTCACCGGGGCGGATCCGGAGGCCGATGCCCTGGAGAACCGCCTGCGCGAGGCCGGGGTCACCTGCCACCTGCTCCGCGATCCTGAGATCGCCACCCTGGTCAAGCTGCGCATCGTCAGCCGCCACCAGCAGCTGATCCGCCTGGATTTCGAGGACGGTTTCCACGGCTGCGACGGCGCCGCCCTGGGCGACCGTTTCCGGGAGGTCCTGGCGGACCGGGACGCCGTCGTGCTCTCCGACTACGGCAAGGGGACCCTGGGCGAGGCCCCCGTCCTGATCGCCGCGGCGCGCGAGGCCGGCAAGCCCGTGCTGGTGGATCCCAAGGGCACGGACTTCGCCCGCTACCGGGGCGCCACCGCCATCACCCCCAACCGGGGCGAGTTCGAGGCGGTGGTGGGGGCCTGCCACGGCGAGGCGGAGCTGGGGGAGCGCGCGGAGTCCCTGCGCCGGGAGCTGGAGCTGGAGGCGGTCCTGGTGACGCGGGGCGAGCAGGGCATGACCCTGGTGCGCGAGGGCCGGGCGCCGGCCCATTTCCCCACCCGCGCCCGGGACGTCTACGACGTCACCGGCGCCGGCGACACAGTGATCGCCACCCTGGCCGCCGCCCTGGCCGCCGGGGAGCCCTGGGAGGAGGCGGCCTCCCTGGCCAACCTGGCCGCCGGGGTGGTGGTGGGCCGCCTGGGTACGGCGGTGGCCACCCCCGCCGACCTGCGCCGTGCCCGGCTCCATGAGGGGCGGGAGGGGCGCCGGGTGGTGGACGAGGAGGAGCTTCTGACCCTGGTGGCCGACGCCCGGGCCCACGGCGAGCGGGTGGTGATGACCAACGGCTGCTTCGACCTCCTGCATGCCGGCCATGTGGCCTACCTGGAGGAGGCCGCCCAGCGGGGGGACCGCCTGGTGGTGGCGGTGAACGACGACGCCTCGGTGGCTGGGCTCAAGGGCGAAAACCGCCCGATCAATCCGCTGGAGCACCGCATGGCGGTGCTGGCCGGGCTAGCGGCGGTGGACTGGGTGGTGCCTTTCGGCGAGGACACCCCGGCACGGCTCATCGGCCGCGTCCTGCCGGACGTGCTGGTCAAGGGCGGCGACTACCGCCCCGAGGAGATCGCGGGGTACGACGCCGTCACCGGCGCCGGCGGCGAGGTGGTGGTGCTCTCCTTCCGGGAGGGCTGCTCCAGCTCCGCCATCATGGACGCCATCCGCAAGAGGGGGGATCGGCAAGGAGAGGGCAATGCCTGACGACGCGCTGCACCGCGGCCGCACCCACCGGCTGCCGGGGCTGCTGACCCTGGCTCTTACGGTCGGGCTGCTGGCCGGCTGTGGGGTCAAGCACACCGTGGGCGACAACACGGTCCACGACCCGGAGGCAGGCCAGGAGCAGGAGGCCCAGGACGGGCCGGACGGCGAGGCCCCGGCCGAGGCCGAAGCCGGGGACAAGGGCCCCACCGAGCCCACCGAGCCGGCCCCCGAGACCGGCCAGTTCCTGGAGGCCAAGGGGACCAGCATCGGCGGGGAGGACTGGGTGGCCGAGATCCGCGGCGAGGGCGAGGACCTGTGGCTCGCCAGCCCCTTCGACGCGGACACCACCTACGCCATGGCGCGCGCGGCCACCTTCCTCCAGGGGCTGCGCCTGACCGAGGAGGACTCCGCCCGGCGGCGCTTCACCACCTCCTTGGCCTACAAGGCCTGGCACGGAGACGATGAGGGCGGCTTGGCGCTGACCATGAAGGTCCTCACCAAGGGCTTCGGCAAGGACGCCCGCTACCGCTTCCGGGTGGCGGTGGACCCGCTCGAAGAGGGCGGCAGTCGCGTGGCGGTGGAGCAGTACCGCGAGGTGATGGAGGAGGAGCCCCACCAGGATGTGGGCGACTGGGTGGAGGCCGACGAGGCCGACCCGGAGATCAACCGCGACTACCTGGAGGGGCTGCGGCGGGGTCTGGGCGACTAGCTTCAGCCGCGGGCGAGGCCCGTAGCCGCTCCTGCGGCAGCTTTTCGGTCGGGCAGGGCGCCTGTGGGAGCGGCCATTGGCTGCGACGCGGTTTCCGGCCCCGGGTGGTCGCGGCTGATAGCCGCT
>NZ_JBKGZG010000075.1:0-4356 GCF_046545655.1 Thiohalorhabdus sp.
GCCCGGGGCCGGCCGACGAGCGGCTGGAGCAGGCGGCCCGGCGGGCCGCCGACCTGCTGCAGTGGGAGGCCGACTGGCGCAGCCTGCGCGAGCGCTACCCGGCGGTGGCCGACCCCCGCGCGCGGGTAGCGGAGGCTGGCGCGGACCTGCTGGAGGGCGCCGGGCTGGAGCAGGCCAAAGAGCAGCGCGACCGCCTCGACGCCGCGGTGGAGGAGGCGCGCCAGGAGCTGGGGGGCCTGGATCGGGAGCTGGAGGCGGGCCGGGAGGTCCAGGACGTGGGCCTGATCCAGGGCCGCATCGCCGAGCTGGAGGCGGAGCTGGAGGAGGCCGGTCGCGCCCACGACCGCCTGCGCCTGCTGGAGCGGCTGGTGCGCGAGGCCGACCGCCGCTTCCGCGAGGCCCACCAGCCGGACGTCCTGCGGCGGGCGAGCGCTTACCTCGCCGACGTCACGGGCGGCCGCTACACCCAGCTGCTGATGGAGGAAGGCGGCGGCGACGGCGGCCTGCTGGTGCGCGACGCCGGCGGCACCCTGCGCGGCGTGGACGGCGAGGCCGCCGAGCTGTCACGCGGCACCCGCGACCAGGTGTTCCTGGCCCTGCGCCTGGCGGTGGCCGACCACCTGGACGCCGGCCACGAGCGCCTGCCCCTGCTGCTCGACGAGGTGTTCGTGCACTGGGACGCCGAGCGCCAGGAGGCGGGCCTGCGGGGCCTGCAGCGAATGGCCGGCGACCGCCAGCTGGTGCTGTTCACCTGCCACCGGGAGTTCGGCGCGCGCATGGCGAGCCTGCTCGGCACCGAGCCGCTGCCCCTGCCCGGGCCCACGGCGGAGGTGTAGGAGCGAGCTCCAGCTCGCGACCTGTTCGAGCAAACGCGCGAAAACGGTCGCGGCCTGGAGGCCGCTCCTACAAGGGCCCATACACCGTTGTAGGAGCGACGGCCCCCGTCGTGACCCGCCCAACGGGTCTCGTGGCCCCGGTCCCTTGAAGGGTCCGGAAGACCGGTCAGCCGTCGCGCAGTCGCGGCCGGGAGGCCCCTCCGACCGGCCCCGATTAGCCACGGGACTCCCGTAGGAGCGGCGTCCACGCCGCGACCACTCGAAGCAGCCCCCGTTCTCGTCGGCTTGCCTCGCCGCCAAGCCCTCGTGTAGGAGCGGCCTCCCGGCCGCGACCCCCGAAGACCTGATACCCATCCTCCCCTTGATAGCCGTAGGAGCCCGCTTCAGCGGGCGAGCCGGTTGGGGGCCATGGTCCGTCGGCGTGCGCCCACTGAAGTGGGCTCCTACCGGAAGACCCGAACGGGGAGGTCCCAAAATGCAAAAGCCCGCCCCGGGCAAGGGGCGGGCTTGGAAGAGGGTTGCGGCCCCCTCAGGCCAGGCCAGCCTGGCGGACCATGCTGCGGCGCCGCCAGCGCCGCAGGGTGTGGACGCGCCACAGCCACATGAAGCCCATGTAGCTGAGGATCGCCGCCGGGATGGCCAGGATCAGGCTGCCGAGCCACAGGTAGGTGGACTGCTGGATGAACACTTGCAGGTAGGGTGCCAGGTTGGCCAGCAGCTCCGCGGGGAAATGGTCCCGCAGCAGCAGGGCGCCCAGCCGGTTGAAGCCCCAGTACAGCAGGGGCGTGGTCAGCGGGTTGCTGACCCAGAGGGCGAGGAAGGCCAGGGCGAAGTTCACTCGGAAGCCGATGGCGCCGAACAGCACCAGCGGCGTCTGGAAGCCCACGGTGGGCGTCAGGCCCACGAACATGCCGAGGGCAATGCCTCCGGCCAGGGCACGCCGGTGCAGGCTCCAGACGCCCTTGCGGGCCGTCAGCCAGCCAAAAAGGCGGCTCCCGCCCATCCGCTCGCGCAGCCCGTGCTCGGAGGGCAGCCATTTCTTCAGCGATTTGCGCACTTCCCGTCCTTCTCCGGGGTGTGGGGGTGATCAGAAGCGGTCGACGTAGGCTTCGTAGCCGGTGACGATCAGGCGGTAGAGCTCCTCGCCGATCTGGATGTGGCCCCCCTCCGGGGCGCCGATCTGGATGGTGGCGCTGCCGCTGTTGGACATGCCGGCGATGCCGAACCTGTCCTCGGCGATCAGGGCGTCGAGGATCTCCTGGAGCTCCTCCCGCGGCGCCTCCCCGGTCTTATCGGTTAAGGTCACCTCGCGGCCCTGGTAGGTGCCGGTAACCACCTGCTCGGTTGCTGCGCTTTCTTCTGCCACTGTGCGCCTCCCGGGTGGCGGGCCGTCAACGGGTCGGTTACTTCGACGCGCTGGCGTCCTTGTTGTTCCTGCATTTGAGCATGGTCCAGTAGCCGAACAGGTTGACCCGGCGCTGTTCGACCACGTCGAGATCGGTCTCCTCCACCAGGTCCCGCTGCCGCATGTTGGGGCGCCAGCCCAGGGCGCCCGAAAGCGGCGCCAGGGCCCGCTCCAGGCCGCCCACCACCGGGTTCTCCGACTGGAAGTGGTTGACGATCACCAGCTCGCCGTCCGGCTTGCAGACCCGGCGCATCTCGTCCACGCAGCGCTTGGGGTTGGGCACCACGGTGACGACGTAAGCGGCCACCACCACGTCGAAGCTGTCGTCCTCGAAGGTGGTCTCCTCGGCGTCCATCACCTCCAGGAGCTTCACGTTGTCGAGGTGCTCGCTCACCTTCTTCTCCCGAGCCTTCTCCAGCATGGGCTCGGAGATGTCGATGCCGTAGATCTCCACGTCGCGCGGGTACAGCGGGAGGGAGAGGCCCGTGCCCACGCCCATTTCAAGCACCTTCTCGCCCGGGTTCAGGTCGATGTGGTCCAGCACGGCCTTGCGACCGGGGTGGAAGATGGCCCCGAACACGGTGTCGTAGACGCCGGCGAGGCGCTGGTAGGCCTTTTCTACGGAGCTCAGATCCATGGGTGGGGAAGGGTCCTCTCGTCTTGGCGGAGCGCCCGGGTGGCCGTTCCCGGCCCCCGGGAGAAAACCGTAGTACGATGCCAGATCCCGCACGATCCCGGCAAGCCGGGAAAAAGGGGACTTGTAGGGGCAAGTATGGAGGGCGGTGGGGGAATCCATTACAATGCCCGCCGGTGCGCCGAACCGGTCGTACCGCCCGCGAACCAGTCATGCAAAAAGGGGCCTCGCATGCAGCGCATCCTTGCCACCCTGGTCCTCGGCGCGAGCCTCCTGCTCGCCTATCCAACCGAGAGCAAGGCGGCCAGCTACGTCGCCCAGGACGTCTGGTACAGCACCCTCTACGGGGCGGCCATCGGCGGCGTCACCGGCACCGGGGTCATGCTCCTCACCGACGATCCCCTCGGCAACACCGACTACATCGTCACCGGCGTGGGCATCGGCATCATCTCCGGCATGGTCTACGGCATCTACTCCTACGCCATCTCGCCCAGCTACGGCGCCCTCGCCAACGTGGACCCCAGCGGCACCACCCACTACGCCGTCCCCATGCCCGAGCCCTACATCAACCGCTTCGGCGGCGGGCAGGAGGTGGACGTGGGCGTGCGCATGGACCTGATCCGCGCCCGCTTCTAGCGGGGCCCGGACCGCGGGCCGGTACGGGGACCCGATGGGGGAATTGGTCCGCGGGGCGCGCATCCCGTAGAATTCCCCCTTCCACCCGCCCGAGCGCGGGCCGCTCCGCCCGGAATCCCGACCAAAACGGTCGGTCCAAGGGAGCGAGACCGAACACCCACCGGCCCGGCCGCCGGGACCGAACCCACGGAAAGCAGCCATGAGCGACGATCTAGCGAGCGTAGCGGAACGGTTCGAGCGCAGCGACGAGGCCCTGCGCGACTGGGAGCGCCGCCTCAACGCCGGCGAGGAGGTGGACGTCTGGGACACCGCCAACGCCGGCATCGAGATCATCAAGGACCTCATCAAGGCCTACCTGGAGGTGCTCGACCGCGACTGGGAAGGCACCGAGGACGACCTCCTGGCCCTGTGGAAGGTGGCGGTGAAGAAGAACCCCAGCCTCAACACCATCCGCGACAACTGCCGCGAGCTCATCTACTACTACAACTGCGTGGACATGGACCGGCGCGACGCCCTGCCGGAGAACGCCCACAAGCAGGCTGTCCGCACCGCCCGGCACGTCTACCTCTACCTGCGCACCCGCGCCGAGGAAGCCGGCGCCCTTGAAAAGCATCAGGGGCTCGGGGCAGGCTGAGCGGAACCAAGCCCCCGCACGCAGTAGGGGAAACGGGCGCAAGGAGCAGGGGGCGAAACCGGCCGGCGAAAGGGGCGGGAATTGACCTCTGGCCAATCCCTTGGCAGACTTCTGCGCTTCTCGACGACTGTCGGGCCGTTAGCTCAGTTGGCAGAGCAGCTGACTTTTAATCAGCGGGTCGCAGGTTCGACTCCTGCACGGCCCACCATAT
>NZ_JBKGZG010000076.1:0-4337 GCF_046545655.1 Thiohalorhabdus sp.
CGATTCCCAGGGCACCTAGAAGGCGCTTCGGCGCGGGCCCGGCCCGCGCCGGTGCTCAGGGGCGGGAAGGCGCCTCCGCGTAGGAGGCCCGCAGGTAGGTGGGCACGGCCTCGGCGGGCGCCAGAACCCGGCCCGCGTGCCACGGCTCCACAGCCAGGGCGGCCACGGCATCGGCCCGTACCGGGATTTCCGCGTCCGTTCCCGCCAGGGCGTGGCCGCAGCGGCGGGACAGGACATCGTAGTGGGCCCGCCAGCCGCTTCCCACGCCCCACCACGGACTCTCCCCCGCGGGAAGCTCCGCCGCCTCCGGGGCGAGCGCCCGTTCCTCCCCCACGGGGTCCACCCCCCGGGCGCCGCGCTGGTACAGCCCCCAGTACACCTCCCCTTGACCCGCCTCCAGGGCCACGGCGGCCCGTTCCCGGCCACTGGCCCAGGCCGCCGCGGCCAGGCTGGACACCGAGAGCAGGGGCAGGTGCAGACCCAGCCCCAGACCCTGGGCCGTGGCCACCACGATGCGGCCGGCGGTAAACGGTCCCGGCCCCCGGGCGAAGGCTACCGCGCGCAGATCCCGACGGCCCAGACCCAGGTCCCGCAGGAGGTCGTCGAGCAGTGGCAGGAGGTGGAGAGAGTGCTGGGCCACGCCCTCCCGATAGCGGTGGTGGAGGGTGTCGTCCAGGAGGACGGCCACGGACGTGGCGTCGGCGGCCCCGGCGAGGGCCACCAGGGGGCCGGGAGCGGGAAGCTCCGGGAGCGCAGCGGACATGGGAGGGACCTCGGTGTCAGCCCCCGGTCACGGGTGGGAACAGGGCCACTTCATCCCCGTCGGCCAGGGGACGGTTCGCATCGGCATATTCTTGATTGACCGCCACCAGCACCCGACGTTCCGGGGCCAGAACCTCCGCGTGGCGGCCCCCAAGCTTCTGCAGATGGGCCAGGAGGTCCCCGACCGTCTGCAGCCCTTCCGCCGGGACCTGTTCCTCCGTTCGGCCCAGCTGCTCCCGAACCGCGGCGAAGTACAGAACCTTGATCATGGCGCGCTCCCTCCGAGGATGCCGAACTGCCCCGGGCGGTCTTCCGGGCCCGGCAGGCAGCAACAGGCCGGGCCCTGAGGTACTGGGTGCCGCCCGGTCTGGGCGGCACGGCGCGGCCGCCCCTAGGAGGAGTCCTCCTCCATGCGGTTGAGCCGCTGGCGGGCCAGGCGGGCTTCGGAGGAGTCGGGGAAGCGCTCCCGGACCCGGCTCAGGGCCTCCCGGGCGCCGTCCATGTCGCCCAGCTCGTAGAAGGAATACCCGATCTTGAGCAGGGCCGCGGGGGCCTTCTCACTATCAGGGTGCTCCTTCAGGACCCGGTTGAACTCCTTGAGGGCGCGCTCGAATTCTCGGAGCACGTAGTGGGACTCGCCCAGCCAGTACTGGGCATTGGAAGCCAAGTCGCTGTCGGGGTACTCCTCCAGGAAGCGCTGGAAGCCATCCACCGCCTCCTGGTAGGCGTTCTCCTGAACCTTGGAGAAGGCCTTCTGGTAGGCCTCCTCCGCGGAGGCGGCCTCCCGGTCTTCCCCGTCTTCCCGGTCTTTCCCATCTTCCCGGTCTTTCCCGTCTTCCCGGTCTTCCCGGTCTTTCCCGTCTTCCCGGTCTTCCTCGTCCTGCCCATCCTCTGCCGCGCCGGCCTCGTCCTCCGAGTCCTGCTCCAGGCGGCGGAGGCGTGTGTCGATGTCCTCGTAGAGGCGGCGCTGCCGTTTGTCCAGGCGCTCCACCCGGTGCTGGAGGACCTCCATGTCCCCCTGATGGGTTCGGATATTGCTGCGGAGCTCCTCCACATCCAGGGACAGGGCCTCCACGCCCTCCTGCATGCCGGAGTCGCCGGACCGCTCCTGGGACTCGCGGAGCTCCGCCAGCTCCTCCTCCATGGCCGCCACCCGCTCCTCCAGCTTGGCCTGGGGATTCTGCCCGTCACCGGCCGATCCCGGCGGTGGCGGCAGACACCCTGCAAGGGTGGCGGCCACCGTCATCACGGTGGCCAGGCGCACCAGTTTCACGTGGCTCTCCCCCTACTGATCGTAGCGAAGGCGCACACGGCGGTTCTTGGCGTAGGCGTCTTCATCACTGCCCTCCGCCATAGGGCGTTCCTCACCGAAGCTGTTCACCTCCAGGCGGTCGGAGCTCACGCCTTGAACCACCAGAAGGCGCTTCACGGACTCGGCCCGTCGCTCGCCGAGGGCGAGGTTGTAATCCCGGCTGCCCCGCTCGTCGGTGTGCCCCTCCAGGGCCACTTCGATATCACCATTGGCCTTGAGATACTTGGCGTGCTCGCGCAGCACTTCCCGGGCCTCATCGTCGAGCTCGGAGCTGTCGAAGGCGAAGAAGACCCGCTTCTGGTCCGGCTTGGAGGCCTCTTCCTCCTCCGCCCCCCGCTCCTCGGCCTCCAGGGCCTCGCCATCCTCCACGGTGTCGCCTTCCAGGCCTTGGGCCTCGGCCCCCGCGGCGCCTTCCTCCGACTCCGCTTCCTCGGCGGCCTCGGCGCCCTCCGCCGGTCCGCCCTCCGGATCCTGCTCGCCGGTGCTGGCGCAGCCGGCCAGGGCCAACATCAGGGCCGCCAGGCCCATCCATTCGATGATCCCACCTTTTTTGGGCATCAAGCGCTCCTATCGTGCCGGTTATGGTTACTGCGGGGCCCAGGCCGGCTCCCGGATATCCCCGGCGTTCTCGGGCTTGAGACGCTGATGAACGTTGCCATCAACAGATACGGTTCCAAGCTCTCCGGCCCCATCCTCGCCTCGCGTGGCGTACAGGATCGTGCGGCTGTTGGGGGCGAAGTTCGGCGATTCGTTCTGCCCCATCGGGGTCAGGGTGCGTATTTCGCCGTCCCCATTGAGCTCCATCACGGCCACGGCGAGCTCGTTGCCGTCGCCGTGGACGAAGGCTACCCGTTTTCCATCGGGAGACCAAGTGGGCGCCGCGTTGTACTTCCCCTCGAAGGTCAGGCGCTCCACGTCGCCGCCCTTCACCGGCGTCCGGTACAGCTGGGGGCTGCCGCCCCGATCCGAGGTGAAGATAAGGCTTTCCCCGTCGGGCGACCAAGTGGGCTCGGTGTCGATGGCCCAGTGCCGGGTCACCCGGGTGAGCTCGCGGTCCAGCAGGTCGAAGACGTAGATCTCCGAGTTCCCGTCCCGGGACAAAGTCAGGGCTAGACGCGTTCCGTCCGGGGAGAAGGCGGGCGAGGAGTTGATCCCGTCGAAGGAGGCGATGGTAGAGCGTTTGCCGGAATCCAGGTCCTGCATGTAGACCACGGAGCCCTGTTCCTCGAAGGAGACGTACACCAGCTTCTCACCATCCCTGGACCAGGCGGGGGACATGATGGGATCTGAGCTGGTAAGGACCTGCCGTGACCGGGCGCCGTCGGCGTCGGACACCATGAGCTGGAAGCCGTCCTCTCCCTTTTCCACGTAGGCGATACGCGTGGCGAAGGAGCCGGGCCAGCCCACGAGCTCTTCGTGAATGGCATCGGCGATGCGGTGGGCCACCCCGCGCAGGCCCTCCGGCCGTACCCGGTAGCGCATCCCTGCGATCTGTTCCTGAGCGTAGACATCGAAGAGCCGGAAGCGGACCTCCACCTGACCGTCCCCGGCCGGGGACATGCGGCCGATGGCAAGGGCATCGGCGCCCACCAGACGCCAGTCCTTGTACTCCACGTCCCCTTGGCGGTGGGGGCGACTGAGGAAGGCCTCGGGGTCGATCATCCGAAACATTCCGGAGCGGCGCAGATCCTGCCCAATCACTTTCCCTACATCGAAGGGCCGATCGTCATCCCCCTCCCAGGAGAAATCCACCAGGGCGATGGGGAGGGGGTCGCGGACCCCCTCGGTGATGTCAATGGAAAGGATGGCCTCGGCCGGCCGGCTCAAGAGGACCAGCAGGGCCAGGGCTGCGATGGCGGGTAACTTGCGGTTCATTGGGCCATGTCCGGGCTGAAATTGAGCTCGAATTCCTGAAAGTAGCGGGTCGGGCCGTCGGGCATGGAGAAGGGCGCCGCCTTCTCCACCGCCCGCACCACGGAGCTGTTGAAGTGGCCCGGGCCGTTGGAGGCCACCACCTTGGGGGGCGCCGCCAGCTCCCCGTCAGGGGTCAGCGACACGCGCACCGTGGCCTGCAGGTCCTCCCGGTCCGCGAGAGCCGGCGGTACCAGCCAATGCTCCTGCACGGCCGACTGCACCACGCCGACGAACTGGTCCCGCGCCCGTCGGTGCCGGATGGAGGTGGGCTCGTCCGATTGGCTCGATGCCTCCTCGATCCGCTCTGACAGGTCCCCACTGAGGATGTCCTCCTCCTTTTCGGGCTCCG
>NZ_JBKGZG010000077.1:0-4270 GCF_046545655.1 Thiohalorhabdus sp.
GGACCTAGCCCCCTCCCCGCTCGGGGGCGCCCTACGCTACGCCGTGCTCGGCTCCGGAAAGCGCCTGCGGCCGATCCTGGTGCTGGCCGGGTGCGAGGCGGTGGGCGGCGACGCCGACCCCGCCCTCGCCCCCGCGGCGGCGGTGGAATGCATCCACGCCTATTCCCTGGTCCACGACGACCTGCCCGCCCTGGACAACGACGACCTGCGCCGCGGACAGCCCACCACCCACAAGGCCTTCGACGAGGCCACCGCCGTGCTGGTGGGCGACGCCCTGCAGACCCTGGCCTTTCAGGCCATCGCCGACGCCGGGGGCCTGGACGTGCCCACCCGCCTGGAGATGACCCGGCGGCTCGCCCACGCCGCGGGCCACGCCGGCATGGTGGGCGGCCAGGCCCTGGACCTGGCCCAGGAGGACCGGGCCATCGGCCTGGAGGACCTGCAGCGCATCCACCGCCTGAAGACCGGGGCCCTGCTGCGCACCTCCGTGGAACTGGGCGCCCTGGCGGGGGCCGCGGACAGGGAGACGGTGGACGCCCTGGGCGCCTACGGGCGGCATATCGGCTTGGCTTTCCAGATCACGGATGATGTCCTGGACGTAGAGGGGGATACGGCGGCCCTGGGCAAGACCGCCGGGGCCGACGCCGAGCACCGCAAGGCCACCTATCCCGCCCTTCTCGGCCTCGAGGAGTCCAAGCGCCTGGCCCGTGCCGAGATCGAGCGGGCCCTGGAATGGCTCACCCCCTTCGGGGAAGCCGCCGAACCCCTGCGGGCCCTGGCCCGCTACATCATCGACCGGGACCACTGAGCCATGGGCGAACTGCTTGACACCATCCGCTACCCGGAGGACCTGCGGGACCTCGACGCCGGCCGACTGCCGGATCTGGCCGAAGAGCTGCGGGCCTACCTCCTGGAATCGCTGAGCGAGACGGGAGGGCACCTCGGCGCCAACCTGGGCACCGTGGAGCTGACCCTGGCGCTGCATTACACCTTCCGGACCCCCCACGACCGCCTGGTGTGGGACGTGGGCCACCAGGCCTACGTGCACAAGCTGCTGACGGGCCGGCGCGAGGCCTTCGGCACCATCCGCCAGGCGGGCGGCCTATCCGGCTTCCCCAAGCGCGCGGAGAGCCCCTACGACACCTTCGGGGTGGGCCATGCCTCCACCTCCATCTCCGCCGCCCTGGGCATGGCCCAGGCCTCCGCCGCGCAGGGGGAGGACCGGGCCGTGGCGGCCATCATCGGCGACGGCGCCATGACCGCCGGCATGGCCTTCGAGGCCCTCAACCACGCCGGGGACCTGAACGCCGACCTGCTGGTGATCCTCAACGACAACGAGATGTCCATCTCCCCCAACGTGGGGGCCCTGTCGCAGCGCTTCTCCCGCCTCATCGCCGGGCGCTGGTACAACCGCATGCGCGACAACGCCGACCGCGCCCTGTCCCGCATCCCGGGCGCCCGCGACATCGCCCGCCGCGCCGAGGAGCACTTCAAGGGGCTGATCACCCCGGGCACCCTGTTCGAGGAGCTGGGCTTCAACTACGTGGGGCCGGTGGACGGCCACAACCTGGACGAGCTGCTGCCCATCCTCGCCAACCTGCGGGGCATGGAGGGGCCGCGCCTGCTGCACGTGGTCACCCGCAAGGGCAAGGGCTACGAGCCGGCGGAGAACGAGCCCACCAAGTACCACGGCGTCACCCCCTTCGACCCCGCCACCGGCGCCCCCCGCAAATCCGGCGGCGGCGCCCCCGCCTACACCAAGGTCTTCGGCGACGCCCTGATCGAGGTGGCCGAGGCCGATCGGCGGGTGACGGGCATCACCCCGGCCATGCGCGAGGGCTCCGGGCTGGTGGAGTTCGAACAGCGTTTCCCCGAGCGTTTCTTCGATGTGGGCATCGCCGAGCAGCACGCCCTGACCTTCGCGGCGGGCCAGGCCTGCGAGGGGCTGCGCCCGGTGGTGGCCATCTACTCCACCTTCCTGCAGCGGGCCTACGACCAGCTCATCCACGACATCGCCATCCAGAACCTGCCGGTGGTCTTCGCCATCGACCGCGCCGGCATCGTCGGGCCGGACGGCCCCACCCACGGCGGCAACTTCGACCTGAGCTTCCTGCGCCCGGTGCCCAACCTGACCCTCATGACGCCGGCCAACGAGGTGGACCTGCGCAACATGCTGGCCACCGGCCTGGCCCTGGAGGGCCCCTCCGCCCTGCGCTACCCCAAGGACAAGGCGGTAGGGCTGGCCACCAGCGGCCCGCCCAGCCCGCTGGAGGTGGGCCGTGCCGAGGTGGTCCGCGAGGGGGGCGGCGGCCAGGCCCTGCTGGTGTTCGGTCCCTTCATCGGCGCCGCCCTGGAGGCGGCGGAGGAGCCGGACGCCACGGTGGTCAACATGCGCTTCGTGAAACCGCTGGATACCGAGCTGCTCACCGAGCTGGCGGCGACCCACGGCCACCTGGTCACGGTGGAGGAGAACGCCCTGGCGGGCGGGGCGGGCGAGGCGGTGCGCGCCTTCCTGGCCTCCCTGGAGCCGGAGGTGCGGGTTAGCTGCCTGGGCCTGCCCGACGCCTTCATCCCGCAGGGGGAGCGCACCGCCCTGCTTAGCGAGTACGGCCTCGACGCGGCCGGCATGGCCGCCGCCCTGCGCACGCGCACGGCTTCCCGCCCCGTTGCACGGGAATGCCCCCAAAAGTAAGCTAGGGGCCGTTCCCCAGCACCCCACTCACCTATTGCGCGACGGTCCCTCCCGCCGCCAATGAAGGTTTCGTACATGGCCGTGCACGACCGAACCGTCTCCGCGCAGGAGCTCCCGGACTGCGCCAGCGAGATCCAGGACACCCAGGGCCTTCCGGACCAGCGCCGCATCCCCATCAACAAGGTGGGCATCAAGGACATCCGCCACCCGGTGCGGGTCAAGGACCGCACCCAGGGGGAGCAGCACACCTTGGCCCACTTCAACGCCTACGTGGACCTGCCCCAGCATTTCAAGGGCACCCACATGTCCCGCTTCGTGGAGATCCTCAACGACCACGAGCGGGAGATCTCCGTGGAGTCCTTCCGCAGCATCCTCGAGGAGATGCGCACCCGCCTGGAGGCGGAGCAGGCCCACCTGGAGATGGCCTTCCCCTACTTCATCATGAAGCAGGCCCCGGTCTCCGGCGTGGAGAGCCAGATGGACTACGAGGTCACCCTGCGGGGCCACCTCACCCCCGACGACTACCAGATCACCATCCAGGTGCAGGTGCCCGTCACCAGCCTGTGCCCGTGCAGCAAGTCCATCTCCGAGTACGGCGCCCACAACCAGCGCTCCCACGTGGACCTGCAGGTGCGCGCCCGGGACTTCGTCTGGATCGAGGACCTGGTGGAGCTGGCGGAGGCCGAGGCCTCCTGCGACCTCTACGGCGTCCTCAAGCGCCCCGACGAGAAATACGTCACCGAGCACGCCTACGACAACCCCAAGTTCGTGGAGGACCTGGTCCGCGACATCGCCCGGCGCCTGGAGGACGACGAACGGATCGTCTGGTACACGGTGGGCGCCGAGAACTTCGAGTCCATCCACAACCACTCGGCCTACGCCTGGATCGAGCGCGACAAGCGCACCCCCCTCCCCGACGGCGCCTGATCCGCTCCTCCGTGGTGGGAACCGGCGCCGGCGTGGTACCGTGACAGGCAGCCGGACGGGCCCCGCCCGCTCCCCGCGATCGACCCGTTTCCGTGTCCATGCCGCCCCCGCGGCGTGGCCCCGTTCCCGTGACAACCAGCGGAGCGCACCGCATGCGCCTATCCCAGTACCTCCTGCCCACCCTGCGCGAGACCCCCGCCGACGCCGAGATCGTCAGCCACCAGCTCATGCTCCGCGCCGGCATGATCCGGCGGCTGGCCGCCGGCCTGTACTCCTGGCTGCCCCTCGGGTACCGGGTGGTGCAGCGCGTGGAGCAGGTGGTCCGTGAGGAGATGAACGCGGCCGGGGCCCAGGAGGTGCTCATGCCGGTGGTGCAGCCCGCCGAGCTGTGGCAGGAGTCGGGGCGCTGGGACAACTTCGGCCCCGAACTGCTGCGCATCAAGGACCGCCACGAGCGGGACTTCGCCCTCGGCCCCACCCACGAGGAGGTGATCACCGACCTGATCCGCGGCGAGGTGCGCTCCTACCGCCAGCTGCCCCTGAACCTCTACCAGATCCAGACCAAGTTCCGCGACGAGATCCGGCCCCGCTTCGGCGTCATGCGGGCCCGGGAGTTCGTCATGAAGGACGGCTACTCCTTCGAGGCCGACG
>NZ_JBKGZG010000078.1:0-3970 GCF_046545655.1 Thiohalorhabdus sp.
CAGGAAGGGAAAGGCGTTTGATGAATAGACAACCGGTCAAATAGAGGCAGTCATGGGTCGCTTGAGCAGCGCGAGAGAGGAGCTGATCACCACCGCCGCCGACGAGCTGTGGCAGGGGAGCTACGGTTCGGTGGGCGTGGGGGCCCTGTGCTCCGCCGCCGGGGTGAAGCGGGGCAGCTTCTACCACTTCTTCGACTCCAAGGACGACCTGGTCCTGGCCGCGCTGGAGCACTCCTGGGAACGCATGCAGGCCCAGTTCGAGCGCGTCCTGGGCGACGAATCCGTGCCGCCCCTGCAGCGCCTGCCCCGGTTCTTCGACGCCGTGGCCGAAATGCACGACCGGGTCCGCCAGGAATCGGGCCACGTGCCCGGGTGCCCCTTCGGCAATTTGTCCGTGGAGCTGGGAAACTTCCACGACCCGATCCGGGAGCGGGTGGCCGACATCTTCCGGCGGGCCACCGCCCATTTCGCCGGGCTTCTGCGCGCCGCGCACGCAGCCGGCGAGATACCCATGGAGTCCCCGGAGGAGGCCGAGCGCCGGGCCGAGCAGATCTTCGGCGCCATGCAAGGGGCCCAGGTCCTCGCCAAGACCCATGCCGATCCCGACGCGATCCGCCGCATGGCCCCGGTGGCGGTGGCCATCGCCCGGGGCGATGCCGCGTCCTGAACAGAGGCGGTCAGAGTAGGCTTCCGGAACGGACCAGTAGACGACCGGTAAACTATAACTCAAGGAGAATGCAAATGAGCGACTACCCCGTGCACACCCCCGAATCCGCCCCGGAAGGCGCCGGCGACTTCATGCGGGAGCTGGAAAAGGCCTACGGGTTCGTCCCCAACCTGGCCGGAGTCATGGCCACCGCCCCGGCCCTCATGCAGGGCTATTTCCAGCTCAACCAGCTCTTCGAGCAGACCAGCCTGACCCCGGCCGAGCGGCAGGTGGTCCTGCTGTCCGCCAGCTTCACCAACACCTGCGGTTACTGCATGGGCGCCCATACCGCGCTGGCCGAGATGGCCAGGGTTCCCCAGGACTGCATCGGGGCCCTGCGCCAGGGCGAGCCGCTCCCCGACCCGCGCCTGGACGCCCTGCGGCGCTTCACCCAGGCCATGGTGGAACAGCGGGGGTTCCTGCCCGAGTCCGAGCTCCAGGCCTTCCACGACGCCGGGTTCACCCCGCAGAACGTCCTGGAGGTGGTGCTCGGCGTGGGCATGAAGACCCTGTCCAACTACACGAACCACATCGCCGGGACCCCGCTGGACGAGGCCTTCGCCGCCAAGGAGTGGACCCCGCCGGCGTGATGACGCGATTGGCCCCGGTGGCGGGTGGGCCGCGGCGCCTTCCGCGGAGCCCCGCCCTGCCTGCCGGACTCCAACAACCAGGGGCGCATCATCGGCCCAACGCCACAACTCGATCAAGGAGCAGGACCATGGAAGAGTCCCAGATTGATTTCGCCATCGTCATGACCAGCGGACCGGATACGCCGAAGCGGCTTGCCTCGCCCTTCTTCCTGGCCGCCACCTCGGCGGCGGAGGAAATGAACGTGGTGGTCTATTTCACCGGGCAGGGGACCGTTCTGCTCAAGAAGGGGGAGGCCGAGAACGCCTATCCCAAGGAGGGCGGCAAGTCGGTGAAGCACTTCATGGACCAGGCCCTTGGCAACGGCGCCCAGTTCGTCGCCTGCAAGGCCTCCCTGGACCTGAACGAGATCTCCCCCGACGATCTGGCCTTCGATGTTCCCATGGTGGGCGTCGCCGAGGCGCTGCCGTACCTGGAGGCCTCCAAGAAGCTCATCTCCTTCTAATCGGACGTCCATCCGCCGGGGCCGTGCCGCCCCGGGTTTGGGGGCGGGGCGGGCGGCCCTGACCGCCTAAATGGCGCATTGCTCCCCGGCGATGTCGTCGGCGAAGGCGATCCAGTCCAGGGAGGAGGGGTCCGCCAGGAGGCGGTCGGCGAGCAGCACGCCCGCAACCGTCCAGGTCTGGAAGCGGCGGGCCTGTTTGCCCACCAGCTGCCCGCGCCGGCCGTCGAAGTACTCCGGCCATTCCCTCCCGGGCAGGCGCTCCGCGGCCGCGGCCAGGGCCGGTGCCGTCAGGGCGGTGGCGCCGCGCAGCTGCTCGGCGGCCGCCAGCAGCCACAGGAAGACCGGCCAGTTCCCCCCGTTGTGGTAGGACCAGGGGACGTTCTTGGGGTCGCTGCCGGTCACCGTGCGCCAGTCCTGGCCCTCCAGGGCGGGATAGCACAGCTTCATGGCCATCTCCCCGATGAGGTCCCCCGCCCGGGCTTCGATCAGGGTCAGGATGGAACGGGCCTGGCTCCCGCCGGCCAGGCCGGAGAGAACGGCCAGCAGGTTGCCCTGGGTGAAAAAGCGGGAGTCCATGCGTGACGGGCCCAGATTGCCCGCCAGGTAGCCCCCGGGGTCGGGCAGCCATTCCAGCAGCCAGGCGGGGATGGAGTCGGGAACGACGTTGAAGGCATTCACCGCGTTGTCCCCGTACTCCTCCGTGCTGTAGCGGTACATGCGGTTGAGGGTGGGGAAATCCAGCCAGTAGTAGGTGCGCACGTAGTGCCCCAGCTTGCCGAGGCGGTCGGCCACCGCCTCCCGATAGGGCCGGCTGTCGGGGCCGTCCCCGAGCAGCTCGTCGGCGGCGCGCAGGGCCATGAAAAAGAGCGCCTGCACCTCCAGGGGATAGCCGTAGACCCCCAGGCGACGGTCCACCATGAAGGAGCCATCGGGGACCAGGAGCGTGGGATACATGTCGAAGCGGCTGATGAGGCAGAGCTCCAGGATGCCCCGGATGGCTTCCTGGAAGGCGGGGGTCGCGGCCAGCTCGCGGTCGCCGGTAGCGCGGGTGTAGGCCCGCAGCAGGTACAGCCACCACAGGCTGGCGTCCACCGCAGCCACCCGGCCGATGGCGTGGCCGCCGAAGTCCGGGATCAGCGAGCGGCCGTCCTCCGCCACCTTGAAGCTGGCGGGAATCAGGCCGGCCCCAGGCCGGTAGCAGTCCATGGAGCGCTGGCGGGCCTGCAGCTCGCGGGTCCGCTCCAGGAAGTGCCGCACCATGGCCGGCTCGCCCTCGGCCAGGTAGTAGAGCGCCACGGGAACGAAATCCCGCACGAAGACCTGGTCGTAATTGAGGGTGGCGGCATCGGGGTCCGTACAGGCGATGGTGCCGACGGGCTCGCCGCCGTAGCGCACCACCGCTGCCTCCATCAGGCTTCGCGCTTGGCCGGTGTCGAGGTGGCCGGTGCCCACCGTTCCCATCCGCAAGGCCCTCCCATTCCTTGGCCCCGTACGCGCCCAGGGTCCATACCTCCACCGTGCCGGGGAAGGAGCCGTTGGTCACCACCCAGACGGGGCGCTGCTGGGGGCGGTACCTCAAGCGGCCGGCGCCCCCCTTCTTCCCGGCCTGCACCTTCCACCCGGAGGATTTCAGGGCTTGACTCCGTACTTTGATACGGGGTCCAGGGTTGGCCGGACTCCTCAAGCGGAGGAGAAGCATTTCCACCCTGAACGGAGCAAACCGCATGATCCGTTCCCCATGGCCCCCCATTCCACCCAACCAGCTTGGTGGCGCCGACGCGGGCCACCGGAGCCGGTCTCCTCTCGAAACTCCGGGAGGGCCCTGCCGATGAGTGAGCGACGGTTGCGGATCTCGGGGATGACGTGCTCCAGTTGCGCGGAGCACGTCCAGCGGGCCCTGGAAGCCTTGGGGGACGTGACGGCCACAGTCCGTTATCCCGCGGGAACCGCATGGGTAAGCGCCCCCGCGGAAATGGCCAGCGAGCGGCTGGTGGAGGCCGTTCGCGCCTCGGGATACGGCGCGGAGATGGCCGCCGAGCAGGCGGGCACCGGGGCAAAAGGCAGAGGTTGCGGCCTTCATGTGGCCGTGGTGGGCGGAGGGTCGGCGGCCTTTGCCGGGGCCATCCGGGCGGCGGACGAAGGGGCCCGGGTGACCCTGATCGAACGCGGGA
>NZ_JBKGZG010000079.1:0-3950 GCF_046545655.1 Thiohalorhabdus sp.
ACACTTGCCCGGAATTTAGGCAGGACGGCCAGGGGGCCAAGGGCTGGCAGCTACCCCGCAACACCTTCGTGGTAGCAACCAGGGTGCCCGACACCTTCCCCGCGGGGGCAGAAGCCACGGGGTAATCCGGCGGGGAATGCAACGGTGGGCCAGATCGCGATGAGTCTGACCCAAAAGGGCTGGGAGGCGGTTTGAGCCACCAAGCCGGTGGAGGCAGGAGCCAAGGGTGGAAGGCTAGGTTGGCGCCTACGGCCCCTCCCCCTGGGTCAGCTTCTGGTACACCCCCAGACCGATCACCAGCAGAACAGAGCCAACCAGCAGGAAAGTTGGGTACACCAGCAGACTGATATCCTTTTTGGCGGCCGTGAAGACGAAAACCAAGGCCTCCATGAGCATGGCAATATTGATTATCACCAGGAACTTGATCAACGTGCCGCGCTGGCTTCCTTGCGATTTTTGCCCCCTGGGAAGGAAAACCTCTTCCTCGACCAGAAATTTGGCCACATCAAATACGGCCATGCCGATGACGATCAAGGCAATTCCGTCGAGAAGAGAGGGGACGAACAACGCGGCGTCCCCCCAGGACATCCAGACCTCATATACCGCGCCCCCCATCAGCAAGAGAGCCATCAAGCTCAGAAACAGGCTGATGAGGATGTACACGCCTCGCCCAAGCTGCTCTGAAAAGTACCTCGCCCCTCTCACATTTGTTTCCCTGTCTTGGGCCTGAATCCTGTTGGCGGGCCTCCGCTTCCCTCAGGAGGAGCGGGGCAATGCCTGCGGGACCCTGCCGGGGCCGGCCGGGTCATCCCGCGCCCCCTCCTCCCTGAAGCCTTGGGAGCCCCGGTGCAGGCCTACCCGGTTCCGCCCCCTTATTGGTTTCCTCCTTGGGAGTTTGGCGCGAAACGCCCTCTCGGAGCCACCCTTGCGGGTCCGGTAGGGCTACGCGACATTGTTCCTGGGACCGAGGCCCCAGCACCACTACGCCCGTCACCACGACCGGGGCGAAAACCCGCGCGATCTGCTCAACGCGGCCCACACCGAGCGGGGGTTCGTTCAGATGGTTCCACGGATGCTCCTGGCGTACACCAGCGGCGCATTACGCTACGGCCTGGTGGTGGCCCACCGCGGCCCGGAATCGAGGTCCAGCGGTCCATGAGCGCCTACATCCACAAGCTGGCCACCGCGGTGCCCGCCACCGCGTGCCGCCAGGCCGATCTGGCCAGCTGGATGCAGTACTACATGGGCGAGGATGCGGCCACGCGGCGCTTTATCGACCGCACCTGGCCGCTGGCCGGCGTTGAGCGGCGCCATACGGTGCTACCGGATTTCGAGGGCGGGTCCGCGGAACCCCTGTTCTTCCCCGCGGGCGGGGGCACGGAGCAGCCGGGTACGGAAGCCCGGAACCAACTTTATGAAGAGCATGCCGGCGCGCTCTGCACGCGGGTGGCGCGCTCGTTACTGGACGGCCAACCCCCTACCCAGGCCCAGCGCATCAGCCATGTGATCACGGTCTCGTGCACCGGATTCACCGCGCCGGGCCCCGAGCAAGCGGTGATCCGTGCGCTGGGCCTGAGCCGTTCCACGCGTCGCTACCATTTGGGGTTCATGGGCTGCTACGCCGCCCTGCCGGCGCTCGATCTGGCGCGCTCGATCTGCGAGGCGGAACCTTCCGCCCGGGTGCTGGTGCTGTCGGTGGAGCTTTGCACCCTGCACCTGCAGCCGGACCCCGGTCGCGACAACCTCGTTTCGGCGGCGCTTTTCGCCGATGGGGCGGCGGGCGCCCTGGTGTGCGCGGAGGAGCCCGTCCGGCCCGGTTTTCGCATCGAGGCGACTGCCTCGCTGCTCACCGAGGAGGCCAGCAGCGAGATGGCCTGGACCCTCGGGGATACCGGGTTCCGCATGACCTTGTCCAAGGAGGTCCCGGCCATCATCGAGGCCAACCTCCACGCGGCCCTGCAGACGCTTCTGACCCAGCTGGGCGAGGGGCCGGAGGCCGTCGATGCCTGGGCCCTCCATCCCGGCGGACGGCCCATCCTGGACGGCATCGAGCGGAGTTTGGACCTGAGTCCGGAGCATACCGAGGTGTCGCGGCGCATCCTTGCCAGCTACGGGAACATGAGCAGTGCTTCCATCCTTTTCGTGCTGGCGGCCATGCTGGACCGCGGCGTTGACTCGCCGGGGCGCCGCATCCTGGCGCTGGCCTGCGGTCCGGGCCTGGCCGTGGAGAGCATGCGCCTGACCGGGGTCGGAGGCCGCCGGTGAGGCCCGTAATCCTGCGCGATCGCGAGCCCGGACTTACCGAGCGCATGGACGCGCCCGACTGCGATCCGGACGAGCTCGCCAACACCTATCGCCAGTTCTTCTGGATCAACGCGCTGTTATCGCGCAGCCGGATGCTCTATCGCCGGTGGCTGCGGCCACGCATGGGCGAGCCCGGGGCGACGTATTCTCTGCTCGATATCGGCTTCGGCGGCGGCGACATTCCGCTCCGGATCGCCGCCTGGGCGCGCCGGGAAGGGATCGATCTGCGGGTGCGCGGCGTGGAGACCGATGCGCGGGCCGTGGAATATGCCAATCAGCAACCGCTGCCGGACGGGGTCCGTTTCGAACACGGCGATGCCCACGAATTGGCCGCGCGCGGGGAGCGTTACGATTTCGTCCTCTCCAACCATATGCTCCACCACCTCGTCGGCGAGGAGCTGGAGGGGATGCTGGCCACGGCGGCCACGCTGTGCCGGCGGGTGGCGTTGTTCAACGACCTGGTGCGAACGGATGTGGGCTATGGGCTATTCTCGGCAGTGACGCCCCTTTTCTTCCGGCGTTCTTTTATTCGTGAGGACGGGCTACGCTCGATTCGCCGCTCGTATACCCGGGAAGAGCTGGCCCGGCGCGTCGGCGCGGGCTGGCGGGTTACCCCGCTGTACCCCTTCCGTCTGCTGCTGGTCTACGACCGTGAGCGCGGGTGAGCTGGAGCGCTGCGATGTCGCGGTGGTCGGCGGCGGGCCCGTGGGCCTGTATCTCGGCGCCGAGCTGACCGAACGGGGCATGGATTGCCGGGTGCTGGAATCTCGCCGGGCCCCGGCACCCCATTCGCGCTCCATCGGCATCCATCCGCCGGCGCTTGGGCGGCTCGCCCGGCTGGGCCTGGACGAACGGCTGAAGGAGGAAGCCGTGGCGATCCGTCGCGGGCACGCAATCGGTGAACGGGGCCGCCTGGGCACGGTCCGGTTCGACCGCTGCCCGCCACCGTTCCCTTATATCCTCGCCATCCCCCAGCATCGCACCGAGTCGGTACTAGCGCGTTTCCTCGAGGAACGCGCCCGGGGCGTGCTGTGGCGGGGGTATCGGGTAACCGCATGCCGCGCGGAAGGCCCGGAGACCCGTCTGTCCTGGCAGGGGCCATCCGGCGAGAGCGGCGAGCTCCGCTGCCGGGTGGTCGTCGGCTGCGACGGCAAGGATAGCCTGGTGAGGAAGGCCATGGGGGGCACCTTCCGGGGAGGACCTTATCCGGACCGCTACGTGATGGGGGATTTCGAGGACAACACCGACCTGGGGGCGGATGCGGCGGTGTATCTGCCGCGCGAGGGCCTGATCGAATCGTTCCCCTTGCCCCATGGGCGGCGCCGGTGGGTGGTCAAGACCGACACCCGAAACGAGCCGCCGGACCGGGCGGTGATTGATGAGGCCGTGCGGGCGTGGTTAGGCCACGAGCTCGATTCGGCCGCCTGTCACATGACCAGTGCGTTCGGGGTGGGCCGGTACTTGGCCGCGCCCATGGCCGGGCCCGGCTGGGCCCTCGCCGGCGACGCCGCCCATATCGTCAGCCCCATTGGCGGCCAGGGCATGAATCTCGGCTGGCTGGATGCCGCGGAGCTCGCCGAGCGACTGGCACGCGCCGGACCCCGGACCCAGAGGCGCCAGCGCGAGCTCGCCGCCTACAATCGCCA
>NZ_JBKGZG010000080.1:0-3950 GCF_046545655.1 Thiohalorhabdus sp.
AATCGCCCACTGAAGTGGGCTCCTACGGGTGCCGGTGTGCGGTTGTAGGAGCCCGCTTCAGCGGGCGAAGGATATCCGGCACCGCGTCTGGGGCGGGAATCGCCCACTGAAGTGGGCTCCTACGGGTGCTGGTGTGCGGCTGTAGGAGCCCGCTTTAGCGGGCAAAGGGCCTCCGGCACCGCGTTTTGGGCGGGAATCGCCCACTGAAGTGGGCTCCTACGGGTGCCGGTGTGCGGTTGTAGGAGCCCGGTGGGTTCGGGGAGACCCCGTGGCCGGGATTACAGGGAATAATCGACGAGCTTGCGCAGGTCGGAGGCCAGGGTATCCGGGGTGTCGGGCTGCTGGCCGGTCATCTTTGCCAGGAGCTGGGCCTTGCCTTCCGGGCCGAAGATGAGCACCCCGCCGGTGTGGCCCACCTCGTAGTCCTGGTCCTCCGGGCCGTCCTTATACAGCTCCACGTGGATGTGGTAGCGGTCCCGGAGCGTGTCGAACTCCTCCCCGACCCCCCGCAGGCCCACCAGCTGCGGCATGTCGAGCTCGTCCACGTACTCGCGGATGGCCTCGGGGGTATCCCGCTCCGGATCCACGGCGACGAACAGCACCGTCACCCGCTCCGCGTACTTGTCCTCCAGGGAGCCCACCGCCTGACGGATGGCGCTCAGGGTCATGGGGCACACGTCGGGGCAGTTGGTGTAGCCGAAGAACAGCAGCACCACGTCGCCCCGGAAGTCCTCGGCGGTGCGGGTTTCGCCATTGGCGTCCGGCAGCTCCAGCTGCAGGTCCGGCAGCTTTCCGTTGAGGCTCGACAGCTCGTACTCCGGTGGCTCTTCGGCGCAGCCGGGCAGCGCCAGCACGCCGGCGAGGGCGAGCAGGCCGAACAGCGGGCGCCAGCGTCCAAGGATTTCCGTCATTTGGGTCCCTGTGCGTGCGGGGGTTGAACGGGGACCGAAACAGTCTCTTCCCGGCCGTCGGCGAAGCGGAGGGTGAGGTCCACCTCCTCGCCCACCGCCACCTCCTCTCGCGGGGCCATGAGCATCAGGTGGTAGCCGCCAGGGGCGAAGTCCACCTCCTCGCCGGCGGGTACGTCCACCCGGTCCACGTGCTCCATCCGGCTGCCTCCCTCATCGCTACCGCTGCGGTGCAGCATGACGCGGCGGAAGGCGGGGGATTCGGCCGCCACCAGCCGCACCGTGCTGTCCGTGCCGTTGCGGAGCTGGAAATAGCCGCCCGAGGGGGCGTCCCCGGGCATGTGGCGGATCCAGGGGTCCCGGACCTCCACCTCTTCCGCGTGGGCGGCCGCCGCCCAGACCAGGCCGGCCAGCAGCAACAGCGGGCGGACACTCCCTATGGACCGCTTCATCGAGCTCTCCGTTCAATGAGGTTAGGTGTCAAAAGCCTAGCATACCGGTCGGGGGAATCCCGATTACCCGGAAGGGGTAATTGCTTTTCATTCCAGGGAAAACCGCGCCCATTCCGGCAAGGGGGTCCGAAGAACCCGCTATGGCGGGGCGCATGGAGACATGGGCACCCCGGCCCGCACGGGGTCGCTCACTAAAGTGCGCTCCTACAGCGGGCCCCGGGGCGTCACTGGTGGCAGTCCTCCCGCAGGAGCCCGCTTTAGCACGCGAATGGCGAAAGCGGCCTCTGCCCGCTCCCACAGGGCAGGGCTCCCCAATTCGGGCAAGTACCATAAAAAGGGCCCGGGCGGCCATGGAAAGGCCGTGCCGGGCACCGGAGGGAGAGAGGAAGAAGGAAACGGCCTAGAAGGCGGCCTCCAGGCGGGCCCAGACCGAGCGGCCCGGCTCGTTCACCAGGATGGCCTCGCCGCTGGTGCTGTCCTGGCGGTTGATGTGGGTGGCGTAGGTCTTGTCCAGCAGGTTGTCCACGCCGAGGCGGAGCTTGATCCCCTCCCGCAGGCGTACCCGGCTGAACAGGTTGACCACGGCGTAGCCCGGGGTCTCCTGCAGGTCCTGGCCGCTTTCCAGGTCCACCCGGTCCTGGCGGTCCACGGCCCGGACCTCGCCGCCGAGGCGGAAGGCGGGGCGCTCGTAGGCGAGGCGCAGGGTGCCCTCCAGGGGCGGGATCTGGGTCAGGGCCTCGCCGTCGGTGTCGTTCTCGCCGTGGACGTAGGCCCCCGTCAGGCGGGCCGTCCAGTGCTTCCCGAAGCCCTGCTCGGCGCTCACCTCGCCGCCGACGAGGGTGGCGTCCACATTGCGGTGGATGGTGGCGTGGTTGCCGTTGGGGTCCTCGGCGCCCCGGTCCACCAGGATGTAGTCGGTCACGTCGTTGTAGTAGGCGCTCGCCTCCAGGCGGGTGGCGGCCCGCTCCCACACCAGCCCCAGCTCGGCCTGGTGGTGCTGCTCGGGGTCGATCTCCGGATTGCCCACCCAGTCGCCCATCATCCCCGTGCGCTCGGAGGCGATGAAGCGTTCCGTCTCGTCGGCGGTGCGCAGCGTCCGGCTCAGGGTGGCGAAGCCGGTGACTGCGTCGCCGAAGTCGTGGCCGTAGCGAATAAGCCCGCCCACGTTGTCCTCGGTTTGCTCGTCGGCGGTGGTGCCGTAGTGGCGCTGGTAGAGGTTGTCGGGGGAGGTGCCGGAGGCGGTGGCCTCGTCCGCCCGGTTCGCGTCGGCGGTGACCCGGTCGTAGCGCAGGCCCACCCGCAGCCGGTCCGCCTCACCCAGCTCCTGGTCCACCTGTGTGAAAACGCCCAGCTGCTCGTGGCGGACGTCCGGCCACATGAGCGACTGCACCGCGCTCACGTTGTCGGCGCTCATGCCCTGGTAGCGGATGGCCTCGCGATCCCGGCCCTGGTAGTCCACGCCCACGGTCCAGTGGGAGCTGGCCCCGGCGAAGACCTCGCCGAGCACCCGGCCGCCGTAGGTGGTGGAGTCCGACGGCGTGCGCATGAACATCATGGGGTCGTCGCGCAGGGAGTAGTTGTCCATGAGGTGGTGGACGTCGTTGTAGTAGGTCTCCACCTTCAGGCCGTCCAGGCCGCCTACCGGGGCCTCACGCTCGAAGCTGAGCCGGGCGCCGTCCTTCTCGGACTCCGGGGCGTCCATCATGCCCGCGTAGAGGATGTCCTCGCCGCGGAAGGCCTCCGCGCCCAGCTCCAGGGTGGTGTCTTCGTCGGGGGTGTAGCCGAGCAGCACGTTGCCGTCGCGGTGCGTGTAGGCGCTGCGCACCTCGTTGCCGTCGCCGTCCTCGTAGCTGTCGGCGTCGCTGTAGCTGCCGATGAGGCGGGCGTATCCCGTGGGCGTGCCGGCGGCCACGTCGGCGTAACCTTCCTTGGCGTCGCCGTTGGAGCGGTAGGCGCCGCCCACCTCGGCGCGGGGGCCCTCGCCCTCGGCGAAGCGCTCCGTGTCGCGCTCGAACCGCATCGTGCCGCCGCTGCCCCCGCCGCCGTAGAGGACGGTCTGGCTGCCCTGGATCACCTCCACCTCGTCGAAGGTCTCAGGCACCGCGTAGGAGGTGGGCGGGTCCATGCGGCTGGGGCAGCCGCCGTGGGTGTAGCCGCCGTCGGTGAGGACGTTGAGCTGGGTCTCGTCCTGGCCGCGGACCGTGGGGTCGATCCCCGCGCCGCCGAGGCGGCTGCCCCAGACGCCGGGCACGCTGCGCAGCATCTCCCCGCCGTCCGCCGCCGGCGCCTCGGAGAGGTCCTCCGGCGCGGCGGTCCCCAGGGAGGGCGGGGTGATGCGGGTGGCCTCCACCACCGTCGCGGGCAGGACCTCGTCCTGCGCCAGGACGGGCTGGACGGCCAGGGTGGAAAGCACGGCGGTTGCAAGGGCCCGTTTCTGCAAGGCGACTCCCCTCTTGGTGTGTGGGTGCGAGGACGCCCACCAGGGGAGCAATACCCGTGCCTATGAGGGGTTTCCTGTAAAAATAGCGGGTTAGTACTAATAGGGGCGGGGCGGGGGTGTGGCAAATGCCACAGCGATGCGGGAAATCCC
>NZ_JBKGZG010000081.1:0-3473 GCF_046545655.1 Thiohalorhabdus sp.
CCGGTCCCTTTACTTTCCCGCCCTCGATGTCCTGTTCCAACATACAAGCGGCTACCAGCCGCGGCCACTCAGGCGTGTCGCGGCCACTGGCTGCTCCCACAAAGGCCCAATCAGGCTTGGCGGCCCCTGTGGGAGCGGCCAGTGGCCGCGACCTCTCACTCGCCCTCGCCCGAGGCCACGACGCCCTCCCCCCGCCGCGCCTCCCGGTGCGCCCGCACCATGGACAGGCCCTCCAGGACCACCCACAGGGCCAGGATCAGGATGATGCCGCCGACGATGGTCAGGGCCCAGTTGCCCTGGGCGATGTAGTCGGCGAGGTTGTAGATCATGGCGGTGACGGTGGCCACCAGCACCAGCACCATGGGCACGGCGGTGTAGATCACCGGCCGGCGCATGTGGAGCAGGTAGGCGGAGACGGCCAGCAGGGTGAGGGCGGCGAGGATCTGGTTGGTGGTGCCGAACAGGGCCCAGAGGTGCAGGCCCGCCGGCTTGCCGTCCACCTTGAAGAAGGCGAAGAAGCCGATGGCCGCCACGGCAAGCAGCGTGGCCACCCAGCGGTTCTCCAGGGCGCGCAGGTTGAAGGTGGCGCCGATCTCGTTGAGGTTGTAGCGCAGCAGCCGGGTGCCGGAGTCCACGGAGGTGAGCGCGTAGGCCACCACCACCACGGAGACGAAGGCCTCGGCGAGCCCGCGCGGCACGCCCCAGGAGTGGATGAACAGCCCGGTGCCCTGGATGAAGGCGCCGAGCTTGGCGTCCAGGCCGGAGCCCGCCTCCCAGGTGGCGTAGTGGTCCGCCCACTCGCCGTAGCTGGCGAAGCCGGCGGTGGTGGCGAGCACGGCGATCAGCGCCAGGAAGCTCTCGCCGATCATGCCGCCGTAGCCCACCAGGCGGGCGTCCGTCTCCTTGTCCAGCTGGCGGGCGGTGGTGCCGCTGGCCACCACGCCGTGGAAGCCGCTGATCGCCCCGCAGGCGATGATGATGAACAGGAAGGGCAGTATGGAAGGGGCGCCCTCGGGGCTCGGGTTGAGCGCCGGGGCGGCGAACTCCGGATTGAGCAGGAACAGGCCGACGAGGATGGCCGCCAGGGCCAGGTACAGCAGCAGGGAGTTGAGGAAGTCGCGGGGCTGCAGCAGCAGCCACACCGGCAGCAGGGAGGCCACCAGGGCGTAGCCCAACAGCGCCCAGCGCCACACGGAGGCGTCCACACCGAGCACGGGGTACTGCAGGCCGCCGAAGGTGAGCGCCAGCACCGCCAGGAAGGCCACGGCGGTGAGCGGCCCCAGGCGCCAGCCGCGCCGGTAGTGGAGGTAGCCCACCACCATGGCCAGGGCCATGAGGGAGAAGGTGGGCAGCACGGCCTCGGGGTGCTGCACCACGCTCTCCGGGCCACCGGCGGGCGAGGCGAACAGGGAGCCCACCACCAGCACGAACACCCCCATGGCCAGCGCCACCAGGAAGAAGATGATGAGCAGGAACAGCAGCTTGGCCCGGGGGGTGATGACCCGCTCGGCGATGCGCCCCACGGACTGGCCGTGGTTGCGCGCCGACAGGACCAGGGCGGAGAAGTCGTGGACGGCGCCGATGAGCAGCGCTCCCAGCACCACCCACAGCAGGGCCGGCACCCAGCCCCAGATCACCGCGATGGCGGGCCCCAGCATGGGCGCCAGGCCGGCCACCGAGGCGTAGTGGTGGCCGAACAGGACGTACTTGTTGGTGGGAACAAAGTCCAGCTCGTCGCGCTGGGCGTGGGCGGGGGTAACCGCCCCCGGGTCGAGCCGCCAGACCTTTTCCGCCAGAAAGCGGCTGTAGTAGCGGTAGAAGACCAGATACAGGACGATGGCGACGACGGCGACGGCGGCTGGACTCATCCCGGGCCCCTCGTTGGCTTGGGTTTGGAACAACCCGGAAAATCTAGCACATGGGGCCGGTCCGCCTAAGCCCGGGCCGGGTTGACCCGCCCCCAGGGCTTCCTTATACTTTCGGCTCTCGTTTGGGGGATCGTCTAGTGGTAGGACGACGGATTCTGGCTCCGTTAACCCAGGTTCGAATCCTGGTCCCCCAGCCATACGGACAGCAGGCCTAAGCCCCGATTCGCCTCGGACCGCCCGGTTCGGGGCGTTTTTGGCTGGGCCCCCGCGAGCACGTCCGGCCGAGGACAGGGGAACCCTGGCCGGGGCGTCGTTGACCTACCGGACAACCCCCGATGTCCCGGGGCTCGGCTCCCTCGTCCCTGGACGGGGGAGCCTTTTCCGGACCGGGCCTCCCGGGCCCGCCCTTGCATCGAGCCCAACCCCGGAGCGGCCGCGACCACCATGCACCGCTTCTTCCGCCGCATCCTGCCCACCGAGGCCCGCATCCGCGCCTGGGTGGGTGAGCACCCCCTCATGCGCCGGCTGCTGACACGCGCCGGTTTCTTCGGGCTGGACCGCCGCACCCTGGCCCGCGGGGTGAGTGTGGGCCTGCTCATCGGCCTCACCCCCACGGTCGGTTTCCAGACCCCCCTGATGATTCTCCTGTGCGTGCTGATGCGGGCCAGCTTCCCGGCGGCCTTCGTGGTGTCCTGGGTGAGCAATCCCTTGACCGCCGCTCCGCTCTACTTCGCCTTCAACCGCACGGGCGAGGCGATCTTCGGCGAATGGCTGGGGATCTCGCCGTCGGGCGCCGCCGGCCAGGCCGCCACCCAGACCCTCTACCTGGGCCTGGGCAGCCTGCTGATCGCCCTGCCCGCCGCCCTGGGGGGCTACTTCTTGTTCCTCGGCGCCTGGCGGCTGTCGGTGCTGTGGAAGTGGCGGTCGCGGGGCGGGGGGACGCCCTGAAGGCGGGGAGCCGAGCCCTGGCAGGTCGCGGCCCCGGTCCGGCCAGCCCCCTTCAGTGCTTCTCCCCGATCCGGTCCATGAGCGCGAACAGGACGCCGGAGACGACGAAGGTCAGGTGGATGCCCACCTTCCAGGCCAGCTGCTCGTTGGACAGGTCGCCCACCTTGATGAAGGACTTGAGCAGCTCGATGGCCGAGATGGCGACGATGGAGCCGATCACCTTGAGCTTGAGGTCGGAGAAGTCCACGTGCCCCATCCAATCGGGCCGGTCCTCGTTGTCGCCGGTGTCCATCTTGGAGACGAAGTTCTCGTATCCGCTGAAGATGATGATCAGCAGCAGGCTGGCCACCAGCGACAGGTCGATCAGGGCCAGGATGCCCACGATCAGCTCCCCCGTGCTGGCCTCGGGGAGGGTGCCCACCAGGTGCACCAATTCGACGCCGAACTTGCCGAGCAGCAGGACCATGCCGACGATCAGGCCGAGGTAGAAAGGCACCAGCAGCCACCGGCTGTTGAACATGAAGGATTCGAGGATCTTCTCCGCGCTCACGACTGACCTACCACTCCGCAATTTGGTTATTATCCGCTTGGCTCAGGCGCTTCCCCTGTAGGAGATCCTATGTCGCCGGGGCAAGGCTTTCCTGCCCTTTTTCGGCG
>NZ_JBKGZG010000082.1:0-3457 GCF_046545655.1 Thiohalorhabdus sp.
CGCGCCTTCCTGGAGCTGCCTTTGAGCGGGGAATGGGTGGTCTACATGCTCGAGACGCGCACCGGCAGCCTCTACACCGGGGTGACCACGGACCTGGAGGCCCGCTATCGGGCCCATGCCGCCGGGACGGGGGCCCGGGCGGTCCGTCTGGCGGGAGGCCCCCGCCGGATCCTCTGGCACCGGGAGGGGCTTGCCAAGGCCGATGCCTTCCGCCTCGAGCGGGCCATCAAACGCCTGCCCCGGGAACGCAAGGACCTCCTCGTGGCGCGGGGCTTGGCGGCGGTGGGCCTGGGCCCCGACGGCCATCCCGGCGACTGACCCCCTGCCCGGGACGCCTCAGGCCGGGGCCTTCTCCCCCGTCTGGGGCCGGATGTTCTGGTTCATCCGGAACAGGTTGCCCGGGTCGTAGCGGCCCTTCACCTCCGCCAGCCGCTCGTAATTGTCCCCGAACAGGGTCTGGGCGGGATCCTCCCCCAGTCCGGGGAAGTTCCCGTAGCCGCCGGAGGCCGCCTCCAGCGCTTGCAGCTCGGCGAAGGTCTCGCGGGCCCAGGCCAGGTTGCGGTCGTTGGCCGCGGGATCCTCCCAGTTGGCCTCGATGGTGAGCATGTAGGGCTTGTCCCGGTGCCAGAAGGCGGTGGCGTCGGGGGGCACCTCGGCCAGGGCCCCGCCGAGGTGCCAGACATCGATGGTGGTCAGCGGGGAAGGGCTCTCCGCGCTCCGCCGCGCGATCAGCTCCAGCACGGGCTCGGACAGCTCGTCCAGATAGGCCGCCTTCCAGTAGTAGCTCAGGCCGTCCGGGTAGTCGGCATCCAGCAGGGACTGCAGCTCGGTGTAGCGCAGGGGCCCGCTGAAATCGGCGACCGGGTCCGAGCCTGCCCGTAGCGGCTGGAGCACATCCGCCGCCTCCTCCAGCGTCCCGTAATGGGTGCCCAGGAACGCGTAACAGGGCTGGCCCCAGCGCTCGCGGGGAAAGGGGTCAAGCTCCGGGACAAACGCGGAGACGGCCACGACGCTCGCCTCGCGGGGCGCCCCCTGCGACCACTCCCGAAACCGCCGCATGGCGGTGCCCTCGGCGTCCGCCGCATGCCAGACGAACAGGGCGAACACCTCCGGCCCCACGGGGTGAAGGCGGTACTCGAAGGCGGTGACCACGCCGAAATTGCCGCCCCCGCCACGCACCGCCCAGAACAGATCCGGGTGCTCCTCCGGGCTGGCCCGCAACGGCCTGCCGTCGGCGGTGACCATCTCCACGGCCTCCAGGTTGTCGCAGGACAGGCCGAATCGGCGGCGCAGGTGGCCCAGGCCGCCGTTCAGGGTCAGACCGGCGACGCCGGTGGCCGAGACGACCCCCAGGGGCGTGGCCAGCCCGTACAGCTGGGTCTCCCGGTCCACGTCGCCCAGGGTTGCTCCACCCTGGACCCGTGCGAGGCGGCGGCCCGGGTCCACCCAGACCCCGTTCATGGCGGACAGGTCGATGACGAGGCCCCCGTCACAGAGGGAGGATCCCGCCACGTTGTGTCCCCCGCCCCGCACGGCCAGCGGCACGCCGTGCTCCCGAGCCAGGTCCACGGCGGCCATCACGTCCGGCGTGCCACGGCAGCGGGCAATGAGGGCCGGATGCCGGTCGATCATGCCGTTCCATATCCGCCGGGCCCCATCGTAGTCGGCATCCCCCGGCCGGATTGGCTCCCCGTGGAAGCCCCCCACGAAGGCCTCCAGGGCCTCCGCACCCACCTGTTCCTCGATCGTCTTTCCCGCCAGCGTTTCCATTGCTCTCCCCCGGCATCCTGCTGCGGCCACCCGGGAGTCCCCGGCGGCCCTGCCGCGCTCCCTCCGCACGAACCTCCCCGGGACCCAGGCAGCCGCGCCCCGGAGACCGGCATAGAGGGCATCCATCCCTTTACCACTACGCCTCTGGCGGAGGGATGCAAGCCCCTTTCGCCCTCTCCGGATTCGCCCCACTCCGTTCCGGGCGATCCGCCTCCCCCACTTGGGCTCCAGGCACGGCAGGGGGTTGCCCCATCCGCCCTAAACCCGCAAAATTTTTACGGAAAAGGCCGGCCTGGGAGCCGGGAATCCTTCCCCAACCGAGAGGAGGTTCCAATGGGCTACCTGATGATCGCCGCCTGCCTGGTGCTGGGCGTGGTGGGAGTGGGCCTCGCCCTGATGGTGATCGGGACCACCGCCAGCGGCCCCACGCCATCGGTGAACGACTGACCGCGCCGGAAGGCGGGCCTGCCGATGGGGGAGGGACGACGGGCTCAAGGCGCCACCGTGCGGTTGTCCACCTCCTGGGTCCCTTCCACGTACCATGCGTCGTGCTCGGCCAGGGTCCGCTCCCGCTCGCTGTGGACGGTCCCGCCGAGCACTATCACGCCACCCCGGGCCTGAACGTTGATCAGGCCGGCATCCAGCCAGGTATCCTTTTCCAGGGCCAGCCGCACGGCCTCGGAAAGCTCCCCGGCATTGTCCTGCTCGGCGGGGATCACGGTCAGCCGTTCCTCCACGTTGCGCGTTCCCGGGATCCACCAGGCCAACAGGGCCGCCATGCGGCGATGGGAGTGGCTGTTTGCCGTGCCTTCGAGGTAGACATGGCCCTCCGCCACCCGGAACCGGATGTCCCCCTGGGCCTCCTCGGGATCCCGCAGGACCACCTCCTTTCCCGTCTGGTCGATCATGCGCAGGGCATACTCCTCGAATACCGGCTCCTCCAGCAGGGCCGTGCGCAGCTGGTCCAGGATCTCCCCATCGGTCTGCGACTCGTCGGGGCGGACCGTGAGCTCGTCCACCACCTCCGTCACCCCCTCCACGCTCGCGGCGATCCTCGGGGCCCTGCGCTTGTGGGCGATATCCGCCACCTCGCCCTCCAGGTGGACCGTGGCCCCCTCGGCCCGAACCTCCAGAGTTGCTTCGTGCAGGTTCACCCCCGGATCGAATTCCAGGGCCGCCCGCACGGCCCGCTCCAATCCCTCGTTGCCGCTCATTGTTCCCTCCTCAGCGCAATGGGGCCTGGCGGCCCGGACCCTCCCAATGTAGGCACAACCGGGGCCCCGGGTGGCAAGCAGGGCGGCGGATCAGGCGATTTCCCCACGGGGCATCCTCCCCCGAAGACGTTCCCAGCCGCCCAGAAAACCGAAAAATCTGTCCCCCTGTGACGACAGTTTGGGGACAAGCTCGTCCATGGGGTGGTAATGATCAGTGCTTTCTGATAAACGGGGTACAGCCAGAAGCACGGGCTCTTCATACCGCAAGAGGGGAGAATCCATCATGAGCCAACCGGAGCGTCTGCTTCACCTCGGCGCGCTAGTCCTGGGGACCGCCCTCGTGGCCTCCGGCTGCGCCAGTCAGCCCAAGGCGGAAAAGTCCGCCGAACCCGAGCAGGAGGAACAACCCGAACCGGCCAGCGAGGAGAAGGAGGCCAGCGAGGAGAAGGAGGCCAGCGAGGAGAAGGAGGCCA
>NZ_JBKGZG010000083.1:0-3339 GCF_046545655.1 Thiohalorhabdus sp.
GTGCCAGTGCCACCACCTCGGCCGGGACCGCCCTCGGGGAGGACGCGGGGCACCAATACCTCTCGACCTGCCGGCGTAGGCCGGGCATGTTGGTGGATATCCAGGGGGTTTCTCCCAGTGCTGCGATTTCCCCACCTGCAGGGTTGCTGGGATGAAACCCGAGGATAGGGTATGTAACACCCAAACCTAGGTGTCGGCGGACAGAGCACCCGGTTCGTACGCGCCGGGTCAGGTCCAAAGCCCAGTACCCCCGAGTTTTGCCGGCTGCCATGCTCCGCCTGCTCGAGGCCATCGGCCACAAGGCCCTCACTGCCGCGGCCACCATCCGCGAGATGACCCGCTTGACCGGTCTGTGCGGTGTGCGCGGGCTGATGCCCGCCAGCTACAACCCCGCCGTGCGCCTGGTGCTGACCCGCCAGCTCTACTACACCGGCGTGC
This sequence comes from Thiohalorhabdus sp., assembly GCF_046545655.1. Classification (NCBI taxonomy): domain Bacteria; kingdom Pseudomonadati; phylum Pseudomonadota; class Gammaproteobacteria; order Thiohalorhabdales; family Thiohalorhabdaceae; genus Thiohalorhabdus; species Thiohalorhabdus sp. The sequence continues at coordinate 439 of NZ_JBKGZG010000083.1, forward strand.
AGATCCTGCCCTTGTTCTTGCTCATTACCCTGGGCTTCGGGACCGGTGCGGTGGGGGCAGCGGTTGCGGGGATGCTAAGCCTGGATCTGGGGGACAGGGCAGGGGGGATTGTGGTCAACCTGCTGGTGCTGGAACTGGCCCCGCTAATTACCGCCTTGCTCGTGGGTCTGCGCTCGGGCTCTGCCGTCGATGCGGAGCTGGCCACCATGGCCCAGAGCGGGGAGCTTCGGACCCTGGATCTGTTTGGCATCGACCCCGCCACCTACCTGTTTCTGCCGCGCATCATCGCGACCATGGTCACGGTCACGCTGCTGACCGGGATCTTCGCCCTGTTGGTGCTGACCAGCGCCTACCTGTTCCTGTTCTGGTACGTGGAAACCGGACTCAACTCCTACCTGAACGCGGTGATGGACGCGGTGACGGGGACAGGAGCGGCGCTGCTGTTCGCCAAGAGCCTGCTCCTGGGTTTCCTCGTCGCCTTCATCCCCCTGTACAGTGGGATTACGGGGCCGCCCGGCCTGGGCGGAATCTCCGTTGCCGTGCAGCAGGGCATGGTGCGGTTGTTTCTGGCCATTATGCTGGTTGAGGTAGTGACCCTGGGGGAACTGCTATGACTATGGAGTTCCTGCCCGATGCCGAGGTCATCAGCCGCCGACTGGACCAGCTGGCGGCGGCCGGGCCGGTGGCGCCGGTGGCGCCCGATGTTCCCCTCCTTGCCAGCCTCTCGGCCCAGGAGAACCTGGAGCTGATCGGTGCCTTCCACGGCCACTTTACCTCCCGCGACCTGACGGCGAGCGCCTCGGTAACTCTGGCGCGTCTCGGCATCGCTTATTGCGCCCCCCGCCACCGGGATGAGCTGACCGCGCGCGAGGCCTTTCTGGTCCAGGTGGGGCGGGCCGCCATGCGCCCCCAGGCGATGATGGTTCTGGTCACGCCCTTTTCCCAGGTGCCCGAACTGGATTCCGACGGCCCCATTGAGGAGGCTCTGGCCGCCCTCGAGGTGACGCGGTTTCGCGTCCTTGACTATCCCAGCAACCGGAACCTGTATTCCAGTCTGACCGAGGCCACGCCGTGAATCAGCGCCGGATCCGCATCGCCGTCGGGCTGTTCCTCGTCGTCACCCTGGGTCTGATGGTCGGCGCGGCGGGTTATGTCCTCTACCGCAAAGGGCTCTTCGAGGAGGAGGTCGCCTTCACGCTCGTGGCCGAATCCGGCCAGCATCTGTCGCAGGGAATGCCGGTGGTCTTCCAGGGGCACGAGCTGGGGTCGGTTCAGGAGGTGGACCTCAAACGGCAGGGGCACGTGGAGGCCCGGATCGCCATCCCAGCGGACCAGCGCCGCTGGTTGCGAACCTCCAGCACCTTCACCGTCGAGAACCCCTTGCTCGGCAACGCCCGCATCCGGGTGGCCACTCCGGACATGGACGCGCCGCTGCTTCCCAAAGACGCGCGCGTCCAGACCCGCCTTCAGGACGATTTCAACCAGCTCATCGAGGAGGCGCAAACGGTCGTCCAGGACTTGCAGCGAATTGGCGCCCATCTCCGCGAGATCACCGGCGAGGTCGCCGATCCCGAGGGCGATTTCCGCCAGACAATGGTCCATCTGGAGCGTTTCAGCGGGCGGCTGGCCGACGAGCCCGCGCTGCTCACCCTGCTCACCGACAACCCGGCCACCCCGCGTCACTTCAACGAGGTTCTGGCCCGCGCCGAGGCCGGCACCGGCGAGGCCGAGGCAACAATAGCAGAGCTGCGCCAGACCATCGCCCGCACCCGAACCCGTCTTCTCCGCAAGGGGGGCACGGTCTCCCGGGTGGACGCGCTGCTGGAGGACCTCCAGGGCAAGCTCAAGGTCCTGGATCCGGCCGTGCACGAGGCAGCGGCCTCCACCCAAGGGCTGGAGGAAATGCGCGACGAGCTCCGGATCACCATCGAGGACACTCGCGCCATCCTGCGGCAAGTCGAAGCCGTTCTGGGCGAGGACCCCTCCACCGAGGTCCCGTTGCCATGAGGCCCGGATTCCGGCTGGTGCCGGTTCTGATGGTGGTGCTCGTGGCCGGCTGCCTGGGCGGCCCCCCGGCCGGACCGGCGTGGCGGATTCGGGCGGCCGAGGCCACCGAGGCCTACTACACGGCCATGCTGACCGGTGACAACCAGAGCGCCGGCAGCAGTCTGAGCCGGGCCCTGGAGGCGGCCAGTGCCAGCGACGAACTGAGGCCGTTGGCGCGGGTCCACCTGGGGCGGGCCGCCATGCAGGTGGCCCTGCGGCGCGAGCCCGATCTGGCGCGGACCGGCGAGCTCATCGCCCTTGCCGGGGACCGGGATCTGGCGGCCTATCGGCGCTTTCTGGCGGGCACTCCCGAGGCCGGCGATGCCGAGCTCCTGCCCGCGGCCCTGACCGCCCCGGCCCGGCACCTGCGGGCGGATCGGCCCGGCGCACTGGCCGAAAGCGTCGCCGCCATCGAGGATCCCCGCCTGCGGGTAGTGGCCGCCGCGGTGGGCCACCACCGCTACCCCGGCCGCCGGGCCTTCGCCGATGCGGCGGTGGCAGCGGCCTCCCCGGAAGGCTGGCGGGGGGTGCTGCTGGCGTGGCTGCCGGTGCAGGTCGAGGCGGCCAGGCGCGCGGGCGATACGGCCGAGGCGGCGGCCATCCGCAGCCACCTGCGCTGGCTGCAGAACCCTCGGGCCGGCCGGTCAGACGGAGCGGAGTAGTCCGGAGCGGGCCCGGGCCCAGCTTCTCCGGGCCGCGGTGCGAACTGTCAGGCTGAGCCCCTGCGGCCTACGGCTGACCGCGTCAGCCAGCGGCGACCTCCTGCTCCCTGACCGGTTCAACTCCAGTCTCGTCTTCCATCACCTCCTCGGCCAGCCCGACAAAGGCCCAGATACTTCCGGTGACCAGCATCAC
>NZ_JBKGZG010000084.1:0-3329 GCF_046545655.1 Thiohalorhabdus sp.
GTCGCGAGCTGGAGCTCGCTCCTACGGGGGTGCTGGTAGGTCTTCATAGCCGCTCCTCCACCGCGTCCACCACCCGCTCGGGCTCGTCGTCGGGAAAGATCCCGGTCAGGCGGCCCTCGCGGTCAATGAGGTAGAAGGCCGCGTTGTGCATGAAGCCGCCCTTGCCGTCGGGCAGCACCACCACGCCGAAGGGATCCAGCATCTCCGCCAGCGCGTCCCGGGGCCGCGCCACCCACCAGTGGGTCGGCTCGGCGCCGTAGCGGCCGCCGTATTCGGCGAGGCGTTGCGGCCGGTCGTATTCCGGGTCGAAGCTCAGGCTGAGGAAGCGCACCTCCGTGCCCACCGCGGCCTCGGGCAGCTCGGCCCGGATGCGCTGCATGCGCATGCCCAGCATGGGGCAGGCGTGGGTGCAGCGGGTGTAGATGAAGGTGGCCACCACCAGCTTGCCGCGCAGCTCGCGGAGCCGGGCCTCCGCCCCCGACTGCAGTTGGAGGCGGAGGTCCGGCACCGCACGCGGCTGCTCGGATACGGCAATCCGGCGGGCGCTCTCGGCCGTCAGGGCCCGGAAGCCGTCGGTGCCCCAGAAGAGGGTGGCCGCCCCCAGGACGGCCACCACCATGGCGCTAAGCCACGCGCGCATCCGGCGCCTCCCGTCGCCCGGCCAGGAACTGGCCGAAGAAGCGCACCACCAGCACCGTGGTCGCCATCAGCACCAGCGCCGCGAACAGCGCGCCCCACTGGGCGTAGGGCACCCACTCCGGCAGGTACTCCGCGAAGCGCCGCGGCGCGCCCTCGCGGCCGCCCATCAGGAACATGCCCACGAAGCCCACGCCGCCGAGGGCGTACAGCCAGAAGGCCGGGGCGTCCAGGGCGCTGCCGCCGCCGGTGCCGTAGGTGCGGGCCATCCAGACCATGAAGCCCAGGGCCATGGCCATGACGCCGAGCAGCAGGTAGAAGTGGAAGTGCCCGGGCACCCACAGGGTGTTGTGCATCACCTCGTTGACCACGATGGTGGCGTCCACCATGGCGGGGATGGTGCCCGCCGCCCAGCCGAAGACGGACAGGGTGAGCAGCCCGGAGGCCAGGTCCCACCGGATGCCGCTGCGGTAGAGGATGGTGATGGCGCCGTAGGCGGTCACCGCCAGCACCGGCAGGCCGCTGGTGTAGGAGATGATCTGCCCCATGACGTGCATCCACTGGGGCTGGGCGAAGTCCATGAGGATGTGGTGGGGGTAGACGATCACCACCATGATCGTGGAGGCCGTCCACGCGCCGAGGAAGGCCTTGGTGCTGGACTTCCAGGGTCGGCCCGTGTAGCGCGGCAGCAGCGCGTAGACCGCGATCACCGCCATGTAGATGGTGGCGTTGATGAACACGTGGCCGAAGAAGTAGATCATGTTCTTGGCCAGCAGCGGATCCACCTCGAAGGCCGGGAAGAACAGGTTGATCAGGGTCATCACCAGGATGGCCGCGCCCGATACCAGGCCCAGGATGTTGACGATCAGCACCATGGTGGAGGCCACCACCGGCGCCGGCGGCGCGTTGCCGTCGTTGGGACCGAACAGCTGCGGCCAGCCCAGGCCCTTGCCGAGCCCGCCGTAGCGGGCGACGATGCCGCGCGCGGTGTCCAGGTGCAGCAGCAGGAAGCCCACGCCGATCAACAGCAGCCCGGTGAGGAAGGAGGCCGCGCCGGTTACGGACCACATGCCCATGGGCCTGGCGGGCAGCGGATAGAGGAAGGTCCAGCCGCCGGCGTAGCCGCCCAGCAGGATCCCGCCCAGGATCAGCACCACGCCGATCAGGAACAGCACCAGATTGGTCCAGGCCACCGGCAGGGACAAACTCACGTGCTGGCGGAGGAAGTACCACATGATGCCCGCCCCGGCGAGGCCGGCCAGGCCCACCATGCCGGTGCCGTGCAGGGTGAGGATGCGGTAGAACCAGTCGGGGGCCACGCCCAGGATGTCGCCCTGGGCCAGGCGCATGATCAGGCCGAAGGCCATCATCAGCAGGAGCAACACCCCGGCCGTGCCCATGTAGGCGAGCACCACCTGGCGCTCGGGGCGGCCCACCGCGGTGTCGGGCTGATACGGATTACTCATCGGCTATCCCTCCTTCTCGGCCGTGACCTGGATCTCCGCGGTCATGTTGTGGTGCGGGGGGCCGCAGTACTCCAGGCACATCACCCGGTAGGTTCCCGGCTCGCGGAAGGTGTGGCGCAGCTTGTTGGTGTACTCCGGCATGGCCTGCGTTTGGGCCACCACCTCGTCGTCGGCGTTGTAGATGGCGAAGCCGTGGTTCACGTCCGCGGAGGTGACATTGAACTGCACCGTGCGCCCCGCGGGGACCTCCGTGCGGCTCATGTCCCAGTACCACTGGTGCCCGGTGACATCCACCGTGACCTCGGCGGGGCCGCCCTCCTTGCCGTGGGTGGGACCGTAGGGCAGGCTCGCCAGGGTCTCCACCGACAGCCAGCTGCCCACGGCCACGAGGCCCCAGAACCAGAGGGCCCGAAAGCGGTAGAACCGCTTCTGGATCGGCCCGTATTCCGCGGGATTCCCGGAGCGCATGACCACGAGGAGGAAAACCGCGGCGAGGAACAGGCCCCCGAGCAGGGATACCTGCCACGCGATCTCCTGGTACATGAGGGCATCCTCCGTTAAAGTTGCAAAGGGAATGCAACTTTAAATTCGACCGGGTCCAAAAGCAACCCCCGACGAAAGAGTTGTCTAATATCCGCAAGATTCCTGTGGGTACCGCCTGGCCGGGCACCCGGGGAGGGATTACAATGCCGGGGTTTGGAAGGGAAACGCCATGCGCCTGACGCGACATACCGATTACGCCCTGCGGGTGCTCATGTACCTGGGCGCCCGCGACAACGAGCTGGCCACCATCACCGAGGTGGCGGAGGTCTACAAGATCTCCCGCAACCACCTGGTGAAGGTGGTGAACGTGCTGGGGCGGGAGGGCTACCTGCAGACCGTGCGCGGCAAGGGCGGGGGCATCCGCCTGGGCATGCCGCCGGATAAGATCGTGGTGGGGTCCGTGGTGCGCACCATGGAAGAGCACCTCGATATCATCGACTGCGTCGGCACGGAATGCCCCATCATCGCCCCCTGCCGGCTGCGCACGGCGCTGGGGGAGGCCCGGGACGCCTTCATGGCCGTGCTGGACCGCTACACCCTCGCGGACCTGGTGGTCCCCCAGGCGGACATCCTCCACGCCCTGTTCGACGTGGCGCCGGCGGAGTAGGGGGTCGCGGCCCGGACGGCCGCTCCTACCCCAGCGGGACAGGCCCGTAGGATCGGTTTCCAGGCGACGACCGCTTT
>NZ_JBKGZG010000085.1:0-3182 GCF_046545655.1 Thiohalorhabdus sp.
CCGGTAGCGCTCCACGGCCAGGTTCAGGTAGACGAGCATCACCACGCCGATCTCCACGGCGACCCCCGCGAGGGCGATGAAGCCCACCCCGGCGGCGATGGAGAGCTCGTAGCCGAGCAGGTAGAACAGCCAGAAGCCGCCCACTAAGGCGAAGGGCACGGTGCCGAGGACGATGGCCACCTCGCTGAGGCGGCGGAAGTTCAGGTACAGCAGCAGGGCGATGATCACCAGGGTCAGCGGCACCAGCAGCTGCAGCTTGGCCATGGCCCGCTCCATGTATTCGTACTGCCCGGACCAAGTGAGCGAGTAGCCGGCGGGGATGTCCACCTCCTCCGCCACGGCCTGCTTGGCGCGCTCCACGTAGGTGCCCACGTCCACCCCGGCCAGGTCGATGTAGACGTAGCCGTTGAGGCGGGCGTTGTCGCTCTTGATCATGGGCGGGCCGTCCTCCACGCGGATGTCGGCCACCTGGGTGAGCGGCACCTGGGCCCCCGTGGGCGTGGCCACGCGCACCTGGCGCAGCTCCTCCAGGCTGTCGCGGTACTCGCGCGGGTAGCGCAGGTTCACCGGGTAGCGCTCGCGGCCCTCCACGCTCTCCATCACCTCCATGCCGCCCACGGCGGACTGCACCACCTCCTGCACATCGGCCACGTTCAGGCCGTAGCGGGCGGCAAGCTCGCGGTCCGGCTCCACGATCACGTAGCGGCCGGAAGCGCTTCGCTCCGCGTAGGCGGAGGAGGTACCGGGCACCTCGGCCAGTACCTCCTCGATTTCCCCGGCCAGCTCCTGGATGCCCTCCAGTTCCGGGCCGGCCACCTTGATGCCCACCGGGGTCTTGATGCCGGTGGCGAGCATGTCGAGGCGTGTCTTGATGGGCATGGTCCAGGAGTTGGACAGGCCCGGGATGTCGATGGCCTCGTCCAGCTCGCGCTTGAGCTTCTCCACCGTCATGCCCTCGCGCCACTCGTCCCGCGGCTTGAGGGTGATGGTGGTCTCCATCATGGTCAGCGGCGCCGGGTCGGTGGCGGTCTCGGCGCGGCCCACCTTGCCGAAGGTGGTCTCCACCTCCGGGAAGGACTGGATGATCTTGTCGGTCTGCTGCAGGAGCTGGCGGGCCTTGCCGATGGAGATGCCGGGGTCGGTGGTGGGCATGTACAGCAGGTCGCCCTCCCACAGCGGCGGCATGAACTCCGTGCCCAGCTTGCTGTAGGGATACCAGGTGGAGGCGAGCACCAGCACCGCCAGGGCAACGGTGGTCTTGGGCCAGCGCAGCGCGGCGCCGAGCACCGGCCGGTAGGCGCCGGCGATGAGGCGGTTTACCGGGTTGGCGGTCTCCTTGCGGATGCGGCCGCGGATGAAGTAGCCCATGAGCACCGGCACCAGGGTGATGGACAGCCCGGCGGCCACGGCCATGGCGTAGGTCTTGGTGAAGGCGAGCGGCGCGAACAGCCGCCCCTCCTGCGCCTCCAGGGCGAACACCGGCACGAAGGACAGGGTGATGATGAGCAGGCTGAAGAACAGCGCCGGGCCCACCTCGGTGCTGGCGCGGCGCATCACCTCCCAGCGGTCGGCGTCCGGGTCGCGCTCCAGCTGCTTGTGGGCGTTCTCGATCATGACCATGGCGCCGTCCACCATGGTGCCGATGGCCAGCGCGATGCCGCCCAGGGACATGATGTTGGCGTTGATGCCCTGGTAGTACATGACCACGAAGCTGCCCAGGATCCCCAGCGGCAGGGCCACCACCGCCACGAAGGTGGAGCGCAGGTGGAACAGGAAGATCAGCGCCACCAGGGCGACGATGATCAGCTCCTCGATGAGCCGATCCTGGAGGGTGTCCACGGCGTCGAGGATGAGCCCGGAGCGGTCGTAGGTGGGGACGATCTCCACCCCCTCGGGCAGGCCCTGCTCCAGCTGGTCGAGCCGGTCCTTGACGCGGTCGATGGTGGCCAGGGCGTTCTCGCCGTGGCGCATGACCACGATGCCGCCGGCCACCTCGCCCTCGCCGTTGAGCTCGGCCACGCCGCGGCGCAGCTCGGGGCCGTGGCGCACCTCGGCCACGTCGCGCACGTGGATCGGGGTGCCGTCCTCGTCCACGCCCACCGGGATGGCGCGCAGGTCGTCCAGGCCCTCGGTGTAGCCGGTGCCGCGCACCATGTACTCGGCCTCGGCCATCTCGATCACCGAGCCGCCGGCCTCCTGGTTGCCGCGCTGGAGGGCGTCCTTCACCTTGCCCAGCGGGATGCCCAGGGCGAGCAGCTTCTCCGGGTCCACCACCACCTGGTACTGGCGCACCATGCCGCCCACGGCGGCCACCTCGGAGACCCCCTCCACGGTCTGCAGCTCGTACTCCAGGAACCAGTCCTGCAGGGCACGCAGGTCCGCCAGGTCGTGCTCCCCGGTGCGGTCCACCAGGGCGTACTGGAAAACCCAGCCCACCGACGTCGCATCCGGGCCCAGGGAGGGCTGCACCCCCTCGGGCAGATCGGAGGCGGCCTCGTTGAGGTACTCCAGCACCCGCGAGCGGGCCCAGTACATGTCCGTGCCGTCCTCGAAGACGACGTTGATGTAGCTGTCGCCGAAGAAGGAGTAGCCGCGCACCGCCTTGGTGCCGGGCACGGAGAGCATGGTGGTGGTGAGCGGGTAGGTGACCTGGTCCTCCACCACCTGCGGCGCCTGGCCGGGGTACTCGGTCTTGATGATCACCTGGACATCGCTAAGGTCCGGGATGGCGTCCAGGGGCGTGCGCAGCATGGCGAAGATGCCCCAGCCCAGGAGCAGCAGCGCGCCCACCACCACCAGGAAGCGGTTGGCCAGGGACCATTCGATGACGCGGCGGATCATGCCCGGACCCCCGCGCCGGAATCAGATGTAGGAGCGACGGCCCCCGTCGCGATGTTTGTTGCGTTCGGGCGGGTCGCGGCCGGGACGGCCGCCTTTTCGATAGGCCAAATCGAAGGTGTAGGAGCGGTCTCCAGGCCGCGACGCCGTTGGTTGGTTAAGCCGGGAACGGATAAATACGAACCCGCGATTGAATTACCCGTAGTTGTAGGAGCGAGGACCGGGTCCCAATTCGCCCACAGGGGCGCATCATGTCGCGAGCTGGAGCTCGCTCCTCCAGGGCTTCGTTCCACCGCCGAGGACTTGTCCTCCATGGAATGGCCCTCGTGGTCCATGTCCTCGTG
>NZ_JBKGZG010000086.1:0-2578 GCF_046545655.1 Thiohalorhabdus sp.
CCGATGCAGCCGCACATCACCAGCATGTTGATGATGGCGCGGTAGTTCATGTCCATGTGGTACCAGTGGTTCAGGCCCGCGCCGAGGATCACCATGGAGCGGCCCTGGGTCTTCGCCGCGTTGTCGGCGAAACCGCGCGCCACCCGCACCACATGGTCGGCGGGCACGCTGGTGATGGACTCCTGCCACTTGGGCGTGTACGGGACGTTGTCCTCGTAGTCCCGGGCAACGCTGGTGTCGCCCAGGTCCCGGTCGATGCCGTAATGGGCGGCCATCAGGTCGAACACCGTGGCCACCAGGGCCGTGCTCCCGTCGGCCAGCGTGATGCGCCGGGCCGGCACCCGGCGCTCCAGCACCTCCTCCTGCGGGTTGTCGGGGTAGTACTCGTGGGCCACCCCGCCGAAGTAGGGGAAGGCCACGGTGGCCAGCTCGTCGCGTTCCGCGATCAGGGACAGCCGCAGCCGGGTCTCCCCGCCGGAGCCCCCCTCGCGCTCCTCCAGGTTCCAGCGCCCGCTCTCGTCCCAGCGGAAGCCGATGGAGCCCTGCGGCGCCACCAGATCCCCCGAGGCCTCGTCCCAGGCGATGGTCTTCCACTCGGCGTGCTTGGACTGGCCCAGGCCCTCGGCCAGGTCGCTGGCGCGCAGGAAGCGGCCGGGCACGATGCGCCCGGCGGCGTCGTCCAGGCGCACCAGCATGGGCATATCGGTGTAGCGGCGGCAGTAGTCCTGGAAATAGGGCTCCTGCCGGTCGATGTGGAACTCCTTGAGGATGACGTGGCCCAGGGCCATGCCGAGGGCGGCGTCCGTGCCCTGCTTGGGCGACAGCCACAGGTCGGCGAACTTGGTGGCCTCGGCGTAGTCCGGCGAGACGGTGACGATCTGGGTGCCGTTGTAGCGGGCCTCGGTCATGAAGTGGGCGTCGGGGCTGCGCGTCTGCGGCACGTTGGAGCCCCACATCATGATGAACTTGGCGTTGTACCAGTCGGCCGACTCGGGCACGTCCGTCTGCTCGCCCCAGGTCATGGGGGAGGAGGGCGGCAGGTCGCAGTACCAGTCGTAGAAGGACAGGCAGGTCCCGCCGAGGAGCGACAGATAGCGGGTCCCCGCAGCGTAGGAGACCATGGACATGGCCGGGATGGGCGAGAAGCCGGCGATGCGGTCGGGTCCGTGGGTCTTGACCGTGTAGGCGTTGGCCGCCGCCGTGATCTCCTCCACCTCCTCCCAGGAGGAGCGCACCAGGCCGCCAAGGCCGCGGCGCTTCTGGTAGCTGCGCCGCTTATCGGGGTCCTCGACGATGGCGGCCCAGGCCTCCACCGGATCGGGGTGGCGGGCCCGGGCCTCCCGCCACAGCCGCAGCAGGGTGCCCCGCACCATGGGGTACTTGAGCCGGGCGGCGCTGTAGATGTACCAGGAATAGCTCGCCCCGCGGGGACAGCCGCGGGGCTCGTGGTTGGGCAGATCCGGCCGGGTGCGCGGGTAGTCGGTCTGCTGGGTCTCCCAGGTCACCAGGCCGTCCTTGACGTAGATCTTCCACGAGCAGGCGCCGGTGCAGTTCACCCCGTGGGTGGAGCGCACCACCTTGTCGTGCTGCCAGCGCTGCCGGTAGGCCTTCTCCCAGGAGCGGTCCTCGTCGGTGGTGCGGCCGTGCCCCTCCGCGAACTCGCCCTGGATGCGCCGGAAGAAGGTGAGACGATCGAGGAAATGGCTCATGGCTCCGCACCCTCGCTGGCGTGAAAAGTTGCACAGGAACTGCCATGAACCATTAGGCACACTTAGCGGGGGCCCCGTGTTGACCGCGATCAAGTTTGGATCGGACAACGGCGGGTGTCCGGGCAACGGAGCCTGGAGACGGGCTGGTGGAAGGCTGTGGGGGTAAGGGGTTGGCCCGGTTCCGTGGACAAACGGCCCTTTGGCTGGAAGGGAGTCGACCCAGGTGGATCCATTCGGTTGGACAGTCGTTGGGCCTTGAGAAGTAAACGGTTCGAGGCCTGCCTCAGGCTTCGGTTTCCGGCTGGGTGGCCCAGTGGAACTCGTCCGGAAATCGGATTAGCTACCGCTCGGGCTGGGACAGCCCCACAAGGCCGAAGAATTCGCCCCGGGAACCAACGCCAAAAGGGACAGGTCACAATGAACTTTTCCGGCCTGCCCAACCCCAAAAAACCGACCCGGTACTAGGGTCAACCTTGGGCACCCTTGCCGATTCTTAGAACAAATTCCGGCTCCCCGCGGAAATATGCGGAAGTATTAGGAGCATCCATGCCCTCATCGAAACGTGCGGTGGATTTCCAGAGGGTCTTTGAGGCCTCGCAAGAGAACTACGTCCTTCTCGCCGCGGATGAGCCCGACTTCACCATCCTCGCGGCGAGTGATGGCTACTTGTATATGTCGGGGATGGCGCGTGAGGAGCTGGTCGGCAGGAAAGTCTTTGAGGTGTTCCCCGAGAACCCCGAACAACCTGAAGGGGCTCCCATTTCCGAAATCCGAGCCTCCCTCAAACGGGTAATGGAAGAAAAGGAGGTCCATTTTTTGGCGCTTCACGATTTTGTGTGGGTTACCCTGCCAGCCCCATCGACTTCAGG
>NZ_JBKGZG010000087.1:0-2506 GCF_046545655.1 Thiohalorhabdus sp.
TCCCCATCCAGGGACAGGGCCAGAGAGAGGGAAACCGATATGAGCGACGCCCCCCATCCCGACCGGGAACCCGGCAGATCGGCCCCGACCTTCCTGGTCATCGGGGGGCAGAAGTGCGGCACCACCTGGCTGGCCGAGATGGTGGCCCAGCACCCGGAGGTCGCCACGCCGGGGCGCAAGGAGCTGCACTTCTTCGACGTTCCCGCCAGCGCGGCCACGGGGCGGGAGGGGTACTGCCGGCAGTTCCCGGAGCCAGGGCCGGGGGAGCGCGCCGTGGGGGAATTCACCCCCGATTACCTCTACGCCACGGAGCCGGCCGGGGGGAGATCCGTGGCCGGGCAGGTCCGGAAATGGTTCCCGGAAATCCGGCTGGTGGTCTGCCTGCGGGACCCGGTGGAGCGGGCCCTGTCGGCCCTGCACCACCACCAGCGCAAGGGGCGGGTCCCGGCCGGCACCGACCCCTTCACCGCCCCACCGGAACTCGGGATCCTGGACAAGGGCCGGTATGCGGACCACCTCGCGCCGTGGCTGGAGCACTTCCCCCGGGAGCAGCTACTGGTCCTCTTCCACGAACGGGAGATGGCCGACGAGCACAAGGCGGAGACGATGCGACGGGTCTTCACCCACCTGGGGGTCGACCCCGACTTCCTCCCGGCGCACCTCTATCAGCGCTACAACGCCCGCCGCGACGACCCGGCTACCTGGCTCTCGCGCCTGCCACTGGTGGGCAATCACCCGGGGCTGTGGCACCCCCTGGTCGGCGCCCTCGCCCGGCTGCGGCGAGAATTGCCGGGAGTGACCGCCACCACGCGCCGCGATCTTGCTGCGTACTATCGGGAGCCCAACCGCGCGCTGGCGCGGCTCCTGCAGGCAGAGCCGCCCTGGCCGGAGGCGGCCGACGAGACCGCCTCCGGCGCGGCTCAGTAGGGGGCCAGGCGGTAGACGGTCTCCCGCAGGGCGGTGAGGCCGCGATCCCGGAAGTGGGGCTGCTCGTCCAGGACCGGCGCCTGCCAGAGCCGCTCCACCCGCCAGGTATCGGTATACAGCGCCCGCACCTCGTCCTCGCTCACCGGGAAGGGGGGGCCGTCCATCTCGCTCGGGTCGTACTCCAGGGTCACCAGCAGGGTCTGCGCCCAGCCGGGGAGGATCGCCTTGAGGTGGGCCGCGTAATCGGCGCGCATGGCCGGCGGCAGGGCTATCAGGGAGGCCCGGTCGAAGATGCCGGCGCAGCCGGCCACCTCCTCGGGGGTGATGTCGAAGAAGTCTCCGCGGATGAGGGTGAAGCCGTCCTCCTGCCAGTACTCGCGATCCTCGTACTGCTCCACCACCGGTCGCAGGTCGTTCTCGGCGAAGAAGTCGCGCACCGCGATGGCCGAGACCTCCACCCCGACCACCTCGTGGCCCTGGGCGCGCAGCCAGAGGAGGTCCCGCGCCTTGCCGCAGAGGGGGACGAAGACCCGCGCCCCGGGGGCGAGGTCGAGCTGGTGCCAGTAGTTCTCCAGGTGGGTATTCACCCGCCCCTCGTGGAAGCCGATGCGGTTGTTCTGCCACCGCTCCAGCCAGAAGGCATGGTCCATGGGCCTATTTCCCCTTGATGTAGCGCTCGTCCGAGAAGGTGGCCACCCAGCCCGGCCGGAAGACCACCGCCAGGGTCATGAGCATGCCGGTGAGGAAGGCCTCGGCGAACATGATGAGCGGCGTGAAGGCCAGGAAGTGGTCGAAGACCCGCTGCAGCGGATAGGCCCCGGTGACCACCAGGGTCATCGCGGAGGCCACCGCGGTAATCCCCACCACCAGGGCGGCGCCGAAGAAGCCGCTGCCGTAGACGTAGATGAAGAAGTGGTCCGGCAGATACCGCTCCTGGATGCGGAGTACGCTGAAGGTCAGATAGACCGGCAGAACCGCCAGCAGCAGGGCATTGAGGGAGACGCTGTGCCAGTCACCCAGACCGTAGGCGGTAGCACCGAAGACGGTGACGATCATCCCCCACAGGCCGAAGGGCCAGCCGAACATCAGGGTGAAGAGCGTCGCCCCCAGAAAATGGTAGTGCAGCCCCTCGGAGGCGGAGACATTGATGGCCCAGAGGACCAGCAGGCCCACCGTGAAGCCCGCCAGGACGTGGACAAAGGGCCGCTCCTGCAACCGCTGCCACGGCGTGGTCCGCACCAGGTAGAGCACCAGGGCGGCGAAGAGCCCGTGGCTCAGCCACAGCCATAGATCGGGGATCAGATCCGCGGTGATGTTCATCGGTTTTCCTCGGTCATCCCGTCCGATCCTCGCGCGGTGGTGGCAGCGAGTAAAGCGCCTTTCCGGGCAGACCACGGCAGGGGGTGAGGGTTCCCGAAAAAAAGAAGGGCCGGCGGCGGCCGGCCCTGGAGGCAAAAAAGCAAAGGGAAGCACCCCGCCTGCGGCGGGGCGAATGGGTGCCCGCAGGCGATCAGGCGTTGGCGGCGGCGGCCGGCGCCTCCTCGGTCGCCGGTGCTCCGTGGTGGGACTCGTAGTCCTG